>JANMXB010000270.1:0-2311 GCA_031380765.1 Pseudomonadota bacterium
CCCGGGCTTGCACGCAATGACACCAGGCGCGGTTTCGATCACCGTGCCGGTGACCTCGGTGCCCGGCGTGAAGGGCAGCGGGGGAATGCGCTGGTACTTGCCCGCAATCCACAGGCTCATCGCGAACGACACGGCGGCGTAGTCGACCGCAACGCGCACGCCTCGCGGCGGCAGGCCGGGCGCGGGGACGTCTTCGACCTTGACGACCGAGTGGTAGTCGCCGAATTCACTGCACACGAGAGCGCGCATGGTCGGGCTCGGCTACGTGGCCTGGCGCACGACGCCGGAAGCCACGAGCGCGGAGCGCTCGGCCTCGGGCACGCCGAATTCGGCGAGGACTTCGAGCGTGTGCTCGCCGACGCGCGGCGTTGGGCCCAGCGGCCACTCCGCGCTTCCGCCCGGCACGCGGGGCAGGGGCAGCACTCCATAGGGATACTGGTCCACGTCGCGAAAGGTCTGCATGTGCACCGTTTGCGGAGCGGCGCGGAAGCCCGCGTAGTCGAGCACTTCGGCGCACAGCACATCGGCTGCAGAGAACCGCTCGAGCCAGTGCGTCGAGCCTTCAGTGGCGAGGCACCGGGACACTTCCAGGTTGATCAGCGCGGCGTTCTTCTGCCGCTCCGATTGGGTTGCGAATCGCGGGTCGCGCCCGAGCTCTTCGAGGCGGAGCACCTTGAGCAGCGCGGCGAACATTGTTTCATTGAGGCTCGTCACGGTAACGAACCCATCGAGGGTCTTGAAGATCCCCGAGGGCACAGTGATCGGCGCGGCGGGCTTGCCGTCGCTCAGCGCCGCGTCGAGGATTGGCGCGGCCTGCAACGCCGCGCAGGAATTCATGAGCGACACCTGCACATGGCGGCCTGCGCCTGTCTTCGCGCGCGCAAACAGGGCTGCTCCGGCGGCCTGCGCCGCATAGACGCCGGTGACGGTGTCGGGCACCAGGAAAGGGATGCGCCGCGGCGTACCGTCGGCCGCGCAATTGATCGCGGCGATGCCCGTATAGGCCTGCAGTACCGAGTCGGTGGCGGCCTTGCGCGAGTCCGGGCCGCTTGGGCCGAACCCGGTGATCGACACATAGACGAGGCCGGGATTTTCTTTCGCCAGCGTTTCGTACGACAGGCCGAGGCGCTCGATCACCCCGGGCCGGAAATTCTGGACGAACACGTCCGATTCGCGCGCCATGCGCAGCAGCAAGGCTTTGCCCCCGGGCTTCGTGGCGTCGATGCAGGCCGAGCGCTTGCCGGGGCTGCCCATGATCGCAAGCGAAGTCATGCCTTCGCGTCCGCCGCCCGCGTTGCGGATCCAGTCGCCGCCGGGCGGCTCGACCTTGATCACCGCCGCGCCTTGCATGCCGAGCAGCCCCGCGCAATACGGTCCGGCGAGGCCCTGCGACATGTCGAGCACGCGGAGCCCCGCGTAGGGCAGCGGTATCCCGGTCACACGATTCCTGCGGCTTTGAGCTTCTGCATTTCCTCGACGCTTTTTCCGAGCAGGCCCTGGTAGACCTCCTCGTTGTAGGCGCCAAGCAGCGGCGGCGCGATGCGGTATTCGACCGGTGTCTCGGAAAAGCGCATCGGGCTGGCGACTACCGGCGCCTTGCCGCCGAGCGCATGCGGCATGTCCACATGCAAACCGCGGTGCTGCACTTGCGGATCCTCGAAGACTTCTTTCATGTTGTTGATCGGTCCGCAGGGCACCGTTGCGGCCTCGAGCTGCTCGATCCATTGCCTCTTTGTGCGCGTCTTCATCACTTCCGCGATCAGCGGGATCAGCGCCTTGCGGTTGATGATGCGCTGCGAATTGGTCTTGAAAAGCGGGTCTTCGGCGAGCTCGGGCCGGCCGGCGACTTTCCAGAAGCGCGCGTGCTGCCCGTCATTGCCGACCGCCAGGATCAAATGGCCGTCGGAGGTGGCAAAGACTTCGTAAGGCACGACCTGCGGATGCGCATTGCCCCAGCGCTGCGGGATGTTCCCCGAGGCGAGGTAGGACACGACCTGGTTGGCGTTGAATGCCACGATGGTGTCGAGCAGCGCAAGGTCGATGTACTGGCCCTGGCCGGTGCGCTCGACGTGCGTGATCGCCGCGCTGATCGCGAGGCTCGCATACATGCCGGTCAGCACGTCGGTGATCGCTATTCCAACCTTCATCGGCCCCGCGCCGATCTCGCCATCGCGCTCGCCGGTGATGCTCATGAGGCCGCCCATGCCCTGGAAGATGAAGTCGTAGCCGGGACGCGGCGCGTAGGGCCCAGCCTGCCCGAACCCCGTGACCGAGCAGTAGATGAGGCGGGCATTGACCGTCCTGAGGTCGT
>JANMXB010000274.1:0-5254 GCA_031380765.1 Pseudomonadota bacterium
CGCGCTCCAGGATCTTCAGCTCGAGGTCGGCCGCGAGGTCTTCGAAGTCCGCGATCGTGCACAGGTGCAGGTTCGGGGTGTTGTACCACTCGTGCGGCAGGCTCTCGGACACCGGCATGCGTCCGGCCATCACCTGCAGGCGCCCGGACCAGTGGCCGAAATTTGGGAACGACACGATCGCCTCACGGCCAACGCGCAGCATCTCGCGCATGATGGCCTCGGTGTGGCGCATGGCCTGCAGCGTCTGGGAAAGGATCACGTAGTCGAACGAGGCGTCGCCGAACGCCGACAGGCCGGACTCGAGGTTCATCTGCAGCACGTTGACGTCATTCTTGACCGACGCGCCGACCTTGGCGTCGTCGATCTCCACGCCGTACCCTTCCGCGCTGCGCTCTTTCCAGAGGTAGCGCAACAGCATGCCGTCGCCGCAGCCCAGGTCCAGCACCCGGGCGTTCGGCCTCACCCACTGCGCGATGGTGGCGAGGTCGGGGCGGCGCGCGAGCAGTGCTCTATCGTGGTCAGTCATGGATGCGGGTCATAGCTCGATATTCCCGAAATACGCCCGCACGGCGTTCATGTAGCGCTCGTCGTCCATGAGGAACGCGTCGTGGCCGTGCGGCGCGTCGATCTCGAGATAGGACACCACGCGCCGGTTGTCGAGCAGGGCGCGCACGATCTCGTGCGAGCGTGCCGGGGCGAAGCGCCAGTCGGAGGTGAACGAGATCACCAGAAACGCGGCCTTCGCGCGCGCCATCGCCGCCGACAGGTCGCCGCCGAAATCGGCCGCCGGGTCAAAGTAGTCGAGCGCCTTGGTGATGCGCAGGTACGTGTTGGCGTCGAAATAGGTGGAGAACTTGTCGCCCTGGTAGCGCAGGTAGGACTCGATCTCGAAGTCGGTGTCGAAGTTGAAGCCCAGCGCGCCGCTTCGCAATGTCCGGCCGAACTTCTCCATCATCGCGTCGTCCGACAGGTAGGTGATGTGCCCGAGCATGCGCGCAAGGCGCAGGCCCGAGCGCGGCACCACACCGTGCTCGTAGTAATGGCCCGCGTGGAAATCCGGGTCGGTGGTGATCGCCTGCCTCGCCACCTCGTTGAAGGCGATGTTCTGCGCCGAAAGTTTCGGCGCCGCGGCGATCACGAGCGAATGACGGATGCGCTCCGGAAAAGACAGCGTCCACTGCAGCGCCTGCATCGCGCCCAGGCTCCCGCCCATGATCGCGGCGAAGGTTTCGACGCCCAGGTGGTCCGCCAACCGCGCCTGCGCCTGCACCCAGTCTTCGACCGTGACGACCGGGAAATCGCCGCCCCACGGCTTGCCGGATGCGGGATTGACGCTCATCGGCCCCGTCGAGCCGTGGCAGCCGCCCAGGTTGTTGACGCCGACCACGAAGAAGCGGTTGGTGTCCAGCGGCTTGCCGGGGCCGACCATGTTGTCCCACCAGCCGAGGTTTTCCGGCGCGTCCGCGTACACGCCCGCCACGTGATGCGCGGCGTTGAGCGCGTGGCACACCAGCACAGCGTTCGACCGCGCGGCGTTCAATGCGCCGTAGGTTTCGTAGGCGAGCTCGAAAGCGGGCAGCGTCGCGCCGCTCTTCAAGCCAAGAGGCTCGGCGAACTGCGCCTTTTGCGGGGTGACGATCCCGACCGAGCCCGGCGGAAATTGTGGGGCGTTCATGCGAGGAGTGCGGCGATCCAAAAAAACAAAAACCCGTTCAGCTTCGCGCGAGAACGGGTTTTGCGGACCTGTCTCTTTAGCGGTATTTGTTGCGCGCCCGCAAGCTGAACTTCAAATCGGCGCGTCTAGCAAAGCGCAAAGTTACGCGGGCCGCAGTCCTATGTCAACCCGCGCATTCATCCTGTGATGCCTATGGCCCACGGGATGAACTCGTGGTCGCCGAGGCCGAATGCCTCGCTCTTGGTCTTCCTGCCCGAGCAGGTGTCGAGGATCAGCTCGAAGATCTTCTGCCCCATCTGCTGCATGTCCGCGGTGCCGTCGAGGATTTCGCCGCAGTTGATGTCCATGTCTTCCTCGAGCTTCACGAACATCGGCGTGTTGGTGGCGAGCTTGATCGAAGGGGCGGGCTTACAGCCGAAGGCCGAGCCGCGGCCGGTGGTGAAGCACACCACGTTGGCGCCGCCGGCGATCTGGCCGGTGGCCGACACCGGATCAAAGCCCGGCGTGTCCATGAACACGAAGCCGTGGACTTTGACTGCCTCGGCGTACTTGTAGACTTCCATGAGGCCGGTGCTGCCGCCTTTCATCGCCGAGCCGAGCGATTTTTCGAGAATGTTCGCCAGGCCCCCGGCCTGGTTGCCGGGGCTCACCACGCCGTTGATCTGCACGTCGCGGCCGATGGCGTATTCGTCCTTCCACCAGCGGATGCGCTCGATCAGCTTCTCGCCGACTTCCCTGGTCACCGCGCGGCGCGTGAGCGTGTGCTCGACGCCGTAGATCTCCGGCGTTTCGGACAGGATCGCGGTGCCGCCATGCTTCACGAGGATGTCCATCGCCACGCCCAGCGCGGGGTTTGCGGTGATCGAGGAGAAGCTGTCCGAGCCCCCGCATTGCAGCCCGACGCTCACGTGGCTGGCATCTACAGGAACACGCTCGACGCGGTTGGCTTCAGGCAGCAATTCCCGGATCGCGGCGATGCCGGCTTCGATGGTCTTGCGCGTGCCACCCGAGTCCTGCATGACGAACGTTTTCAGCTTCGTGCCGCTCGTAAGCTTTTCGCTCTGAAACAGGGTGTTGATCTGGTTCCTCTCGCAGCCCAGGCCAACGACCAGCACCGCGGCCATGTTGGGATGGCGGATATAGCCCGAAAGTGTCCGCCGCAGCAGGTCCATCGGCTCGCCCGAAAGTTCCATGCCGCATCCGGTTGCGTGCGTGAACGCGGCCACGCCGTCGATATTGGGAAAATCCGCGAGCCGCTCGGGCGTGAACCAGTCGGCCATGCGGTGCACCACGGTCGCCGAGCAATTCACGGTGGACACGATGCCGATGTAGTTGCGCGTGGCGACGCGCCCGTCGTCGCGCCTGAAGCCCATGAAAGTCGCGCGCTCGGCTTCGGGCAGCAGTACCGTCGGCTTGTATTCCTCCGCGTACGCATAGTCGCGGTCGAACTCGCGGAACTCCATGTTGAGCCGGTGCAGCAGCGTGCCGGGGCGGATGTCGTTCGAGGCGAAGCCGATCACGGTGTTGTACTTGAGGACCGGCGCGCCCTTGGCGATCGCGCGTGCGGCGACCTTGTGGCCGGCCGGGATGCGGTTCAGGCAGGTGAGGTTTTCTTCGGCGATGGCCGCGCCCTGCGCGATGTCGATCCGCGCGATGACGACGTTGTCGTTCGGGTGCAGGCGGATGGCCGCGCCTGCGAAAGGCTTCTGCGTCATGTCGTTCATCGTCCGGTCTCCGGGTTCATTCGGCCGCGCTCGCGGCGCCTGCGGCAATCAGTGTGTCGATGGATGAGTCTGCGTACCCCGCCTCGCGCAGGATCTCGCGCGTGTGCTCGCCCAGGCGCGGCGCGGGGTGGCGATATTCGGGCGGTGTCTCGGACCATTCGGAGGGCGTTTTCAGCGAGGTGAGACGCCCTTCGGTCGGGTGATCGACCTCGCCAAAGTATCCCGTGGCTCGCAGGTGAGGATCGGCAAACACGTCCGCGAGGGTATTCATCGGTGCCGCCGGGATGTCGTATTTCGCGAACCCTTCGAGCCAGTCGGCCGTTGTGCGCTCGGCCATGCGTTCCCCGAACCATGCGTACACCGCGTCGATGTTCTCTATGCGCGCGGTCTGCGAGCAGAAGCGCGGATCCTTGGCGTACTTCTCCGGCTCGCCGATCAGCTCGAAGAAATTGCGCCACTGCTTGTCGTTGTAGACCAGCACGCACACCCAGCCGTCTTGCGTGCGGTACGGCTTGCGCTCTTTCGACAGCACCCTCGCATAGCCTTCGCCCGGCAGCGGCGGCACGAAGGTGCGCCCCGAGAGATGCTCGCCCAGGAGCGTCTGGAGCAGGCTTTCGAACATCGGCACGTCGACCCGCTGGCCCTTGCCGGTGCGTTCGCGCGCGAACAGCGCCGTGGTCACTGCGGTGGCCAGATGCAGGCCGACGGTCCGGTCCGCATAAGTGGCCGGCACGTAGCGCGGTTGGTCGGCACCCGACTTCTGCATGAGCCACGGCACGCCGCTCGCGGCCTGGATCAGGTCGTCATACGCCGGCCTCGCCGCATAAGGCCCTTGCTGGCTGTAGCCGAAACCGCCGACGTAGATGATGCGCGGATTGACTGCGCGTACGTCTTCATACGCAAGTCCCAGCCGCGCCATCGCCTGCGGGCGGATGTTGTAGACCAGCACGTCGGACGTTTTTGCCAGGGCCAGCGCCGCCTCACGGCCGGCGGGCTTCTTGAGGTCGAGCGCGATCGAGCGCTTGTTTCGATTGGTATTGAGGAAAATATGGCCCATGCCCGGCGTTCGCGCCGGACCGTTCAGCCGCACGATGTCCCCCTCCGGCGGCTCGAGCTTCAGCACGTCGGCGCCGAAGTCCGCGAGGATCTGCGTCGCATACGGGCCCATGACCACCGTGGTGAGGTCCAGGATGCGCACGCCGGCTAGGGGACCGCTCATTTCACTACTCAGGCTGGATGCCGGCTTCCTTCGCGAGCTTCGCCCACTTGGCGATCTCCATCGGGATGAACTTGCCGAGCTGCTCGGCGCTCATCGGCGACACGTCTACGCCGATGCCGGCGAATTTCTCCTTGATCTCGGGCTTGGTCAGGGCGGCCAGCGACGCATCCTGCAGCTTCGCGACGGCGTCCTTGGGCGTATTCGCCGGCGCCATCAGCGCGAACCATGCGATCAGCTCGTAGCCGGGCAGCGTCTCGGCGATCGCCGGGACCTCGGGCACCACGGAGCTGCGTTTCTCGGAGGTGACGCCGAGGCCCTTGAGCTTGCCGCCCTTCAACTGGCCGATCGAATTGCCGAGGTCGACGAAGGTAAACGCCAGGCTCCCGCCGAGGACGTCGGTGATCGCCTGCGGGATGCCCTTGTACGGCACCTCGACGAAATCGAGTTTCGCCATCGACTTGAGCATCGAACCGGAAACCTGCGAGCCGGCCGAGCCGTAGCCGGCGGAAAACTTGCCCGGCTGGGATTTCACATGGGCGATGAAGTCCTTGAGCGTCCTGGCCGGGAAGTCGGGCTTGGTCATCAGCATGAACGACGTGGTGCCCAGGCGCACCACCGGCGCGAAGTCCTTTACCG
>JANMXB010000328.1:0-3274 GCA_031380765.1 Pseudomonadota bacterium
TCCGGGCTGCTCGCGGGCGGGCTGGGCAGCACGAACCTGACCGGCTTGGTGGGCCACGCCTGCGATACTGCGGAGGGCGATATCGCCAGCGCGCACAGTGTGAGCAGCGCGATGGGCGTCTTCATTGCGCGAAATGGGGCATGACTTCGGAGGAAAATAATTCTACGGAGCGCAGTGATTCCGCGAGCGTGAGATCGCCGAACGCGAAGCGGCACAGCAGGTAGTTCACGCCGCCCTGGCTCGTGTCCCTTTCCACCAGCGCGCGCACGGTGGCAGGGGAGCCCACGATGGCGAGCCCGGCATCGAACACGGCGTCGAAGTCCTCGGGAAAGGCCGCGAAGATCGGCGCGGTGCCGTGCTTTTTCCACAGGAACATGAAGCTCGTATACCAGCGCGCGTACGCACGCCGCGCGATGTCCATCGCCTTTGCGTCGGTGTCCGCAATGACGAGATGGCGCGTGGTGCCCAGCAGCGGCATCTGTCCGGCCGGGTTGCCCGCGGCGGCCCATTCCGCGCGATAGCGGTCGGCGATCTCGCGCACACGCCTGAGCGGCCCATTCACCACAGCGTTCACGCGGTTCTGGACGCACCACGCAACGCCTTCGGGATTGCTTACGCCGTACCACAGCGGGGGATGCGGGTTTTGCACCGGGTGCATCATGATCGGCACATCCCGGAAGCTGAAATGCTTGCCCTCGTGAGTCAGGACCTCCGAGGAGAGCGCCTGCATCATGACCGCATAGGCCTCGTGGTAGATGTCCTGCGACCGGGAGGCATCCACGCCGTAGTACCCAAGCTCGTACGGCGAGATGCCGCGTCCGACGCCAAGCTGAAAGCGCCCGCCGCTCATGTGGTCGAGCATGCAGATCTCTTCGGCCAGGCGCAGCGGATGGTAGAGCGCCAGCGTGTACACCAGCGGGCCGAAGAGGATTTTTCTCGTGCGCTGAGCGATTGCGGAATGCAGCAGCGATGGCGAAGGGCACATCCCCAGCGGCGTCGCATGGTGCTCGGCGGTGTGATAGCAGTAGAGGCCGATGCGCTCGTAGGCCTCGATCAGCTGCAGGCGGTGCTCGTAGAACTCCCCGAGCGGCCGGCCGCTGGAATCCAGATGGTCGAACACGCCGAATTTCATGACGCAGTCTACTTCAGAGCGGCGCTTCGTCCATCAGCGCAATCTGCTCGCGCAGTTCCAGTATGCGATCCTGCCAGTAGCGCGCGGTGTTGAACCAGGGAAAGGCCGCGGGGAACGCCGGATCGTCCCAGCGGCGACCGATCCACGCGGAGTAGTGAATCAGGCGCAGCGTGCGCAGCGCCTCGACCAGGTGCCGCTCGCGGTCGTCGAATTCGGCAAAATCCTCGTACCCGCGCAGCACGTGGCCGAACTGCACGCGCATTGCTTCGCGCTCCCCGGATAGCAGCATCCACAGGTCCTGGATCGCCGGTCCGGTGCGCGCGTCGTCGAAGTCGACGAAGTGGGGGCCCGAATCGGTCAGGCCCGGAACGCTCTTGCCCCCGCGGTCTTCGATCCACAGCACGTTGCCGCTGTGGCAGTCGCCGTGCAGGCGCAGCGTGGCCACGTCGCCCGCGCGCTCGTAGCACCGCTCGGCGGCCTCCAGGGCATTGTCCACGACGCTGGTCCAGGCCTCCACGAGGTCGCCCGGAATGAAGTCGTGATCGAGAAGATAGTCGCGCGGCTCGTCACCGAAAGTTTCGACATCAAGTGCCGGGCGCTCGACGAACGGCTTGAGCGCGCCTACGGCGTGAATCCGTCCCAGGAAGCGGCCCATCCATTCGAGCGTGTGAGGGTCCTCGAGCTCCGGCGCGCGCCCGCCGCAGCGTGGGTATACGGCGATGCGGTAGCCGCCGCTTTCGTGCAGCGTGCTTTTGTTGGCGAGCACCAAGGGGGCGATGACCGGAAGCTCGCGTCCTGCAAGCTCGATCACGAATGCGTGCTCTTCGAGGATCTGGGCGTCGCTCCAGCGGCCCGGCCGGTAGAACTTGGCGACCAGCGGCTTGTCATCCTCGATGCCGAACTGGTAGACGCGGTTCTCGTAGCTGTTCAGCGCCTGCAGCCGGCCGTCGGGGCGCAGGCCCGCGCTCTCCAGCGCATTGAGCACCGCGTCGGGAGTCAGCCCCGCATAGGGCGCGTTTTCGCTGTTCGCAAGGGTGTCCTCTGGCATGGCGCCGATTCTAAGGTCATGAGCGGCCGCCGTCAGGCAATTGCAACAAAATGCTACGAAATGTAAGAGATGCAAATTTTCGCGACGATCGTTGGGCGCGGGACTCCAACGGCTATCGAACCCCTTGGACGCATCCCGCCATGTCATCAGCCGTTGTAGTCGACCTTATCTTCGTCGCCCTGGTTTTTGGCGCGGTGCTGTTCTGGATTTTCGTTTCGCCGCGGCAGGCCAGAAAGCGCCGCCACCAGGAAATGTACGGGCAGACGGGCCATTTCCAGGCTTGGGACCCGAACATCGGCGCGCGCAAACGCGAGCGCCATTAGCCGTCTGCCTTATTCGGGCTTGTAGCCCGATTCTTTTATCACCCGCGCGTATTTGGCAATGTCCTGCGCGAGGATCGCGGCGAGTTGCTCCGGCGTGCTCCCGATGGGCTCGGCGCCTTGCGCAAGCAGGCGCTCGCGCACGTCGGGAAGCTTGAGGATGCGGACCGTCTCGGCGGAGGCTTTGTTGACGATCTCTTTCGGCGTTCCTGCCGGCGCGAACAGCGCCAGCCACGAGATCGACTGGTAGCCCGGCAGGCCCGCCTCAGAGATGGTGGGCAGGTCCGGGAGGGCCATCGAGCGGCGGCTGTTGGTCACCGCCAGGGCCCGCACCTTGCCGGCCTTCACGAACTGGATCGTCTCCAGCACGGTCGCGAACGACAGCGGCACCTGTCCCGAGATCAGGTCGGCCACCGCCGGCGCGCCGCCCTTGTACGGGATATGCACCATGTCCACGCCGGCCATGCTCTTGAAAAGTTCGGCCGCAACGTGCATCGAGCCCCCCGCCCCCGAGCTTGAAAAATTAAGCTTGCCCGGCTGGCTCTTGGCAAGCTGGATGAGTTCCTGCACCGATTTCGCCGGCACCGATGGATGCACGAGCAAGAGGAGCGGCAGGTCGGCGACCATCGACACCGGCGCGAAATCCTTCACCGGATCGTAGGAAAGCTGCTTGTACAGGCTCACGTTGATGGCGTGCGTGCCGATGTTGCCCATCATGAAGGTGTAGCCGTCGGGCGCCGACTTCGCGGTGAGCTCGGTGCCGACGATGCCGGC
>JANMXB010000649.1:0-2916 GCA_031380765.1 Pseudomonadota bacterium
TCCGCCGGGCAATGGCTTGCGCATGCGAGCGAGTCCGACATCAGGGAGATGATCAAGGACTATGGCGAAGAACGGTTTGCTAAACAGATTGCAGCGGCGATTGTTGCTGCTCGGGCGACCGAGCCTCTCGGGCGCACACGGCAGCTTGCCAAGCTCGTGGGTGAAGCGGTCCGCACACGCGAGGCCGGGCAGGATCCGGCGACGCGCACCTTCCAGGCTCTACGGATTTTCGTCAATCGGGAGCTTGAGGAAGTGTCGCTGAGCCTGCCGCAGGCGGCCCGGCGCCTCGTACCGGGCGGGCGGCTGGCGGTGATCAGCTTTCACTCGCTCGAGGACCGCATCGTCAAGCGCTTCATCCGCGCCTCCGGCGTGCCCGAGATGCCGCGCGATTTGCCGCTGCGGGCGAGCGAAATGCCGTTGCCGCTGCTCGAGCCAGTCGGCCGCGCGGTGAAAGCCACAACGGGGGAGGTTCGCGAAAATCCGCGCGCGCGCAGCGCAACCCTGCGCATTGCACAGAGGACTGCCGCGCCGTGGCGAAACTGAACCTCGTGCTCCTCGCCATCCTCGTCGCGTGCGCGCTGGGCCTGGTGACTTCGCAGCACAAGGCGAGAAAGCTCTTTTCCGACTTCGAGCGCGAGCAGGAGCGCGCGCGCAACCTCGACATCGAGTACGGCCAGCTCCAGCTCGAGGCGAGCACGTGGGGGTTGCACTCGCGCGTCGAGAAGATCGCCGGCAGCGCGCTGGGCATGCGCGCGCCCGACCCGCGTCGCGTGCGCCTCGTGAATCGCGGGGAAGCCGCGACATGAGCGTCGCCGCCGCACCCCGGTTCGTTCGCCTGCCGGTCTGGCGTGCCCGGGTGGTGCTGCTGGCCCTGATCGCGGCGTTCGCCGTTCTTGCCGGGCGCGCGGTGTACCTGCAGGCGGTGAACACCGATTTCCTGCAGATGAAAGGCGAGTCGCGCTTTTCGCGCGTGCTCGAAGTTCCCGCGACGCGCGGCCGCATCCTGGACCGCAACGGCGAGGCGGTCGCGATCTCCACACCGGTGAAATCCATCTGGGCGATCCCCGAGGACGTGCAAGCCACCCCGGCGCAGCTGAAAAAGCTCGCGCAGCTCCTCAACGTCGAAGGCGCGGAGCTGGAAAAAAAGTTCGCCGGCGCCGCCCGCGATTTCGTCTATCTCAAGCGGCAGATCCCGCCCGAGCAGGCCGAGCAGGTGGCGGACCTCGGCATCCGGGGCATATTTTCGCAACGCGAATATCGCCGCTACTACCCGGGCGGCGGCGGGATGGCCCACGTGATCGGATTCACCGGCGTCGCGGACGAAGGTCAGGAGGGCATCGAGCTCGCTTTCCAGCCCTCCCTCGCGGGCAAGGCGGGCAGCCGGCGCGTGATCAAGGACCGCCTGGGCCGCATCGTCGAGGACATCGAATCCATCCGGGCCGCGCAGGACGGCAAGGACCTGACGCTGTCCATCGACGGAAAGATCCAGAACATCGCGTTCGGCGCGTTGAAGGCCGCGGTCGAAACGCACCGTGCGAAAGCCGGCGCGATCGTCGTGCTCGACGTGCACTCCGGGGAAATCCTCGCGCTGGCCAACATGCCTTCCTACAACCCGAACAACCGCGCCAAGCTCACCGGCGCGCAACTGCGCAACCGCGTGATGACCGACACCTTCGAGCCGGGCTCGACGCTCAAGCCGTTCACCATCGCGCTGGCCGTGGACGAGAGAAGGTTGCGGCCCGACTCGATGATCCAGACCGCGCCCGGAAAACTGACGATCGCAAACTACACGATCAGCGATGCCCATCCGTCGGGAGCGCTCAGCGTCGCGCAGGTGATCCAGAAGTCCTCCAACGTCGGCGCCGCAAAGATCGCCCTCGGCCTGCAGCGCGAGGAGATGTGGGACTTGTTCAAGCGGGTGGGGTTCGGCGCGCCGCCCGCGCTGGGGTTTCCGGGCGAGGCGCACGGCAGGCTGCGCGACTGGAAGACGTGGCGGCCCATCGAGCAGGCGACGATGTCCTACGGGCACGGCATTTCTGTCTCACTCATCCAGTTGGCGCGCGCCTACAGCATCTTTGCGCGCGATGGCGAACTGATACCCCTCACTCTCGTCAAAGCAGACATGCCGGTGGCGGGCAAGCGGGTCATTTCCGCCGAAACAGCGCGTGCGGTGCGTCAAATGCTCGAGATGGCGGTGCAGCCCGGTGGGACCGCGCCGCGCGCTCGCGTGATGGGTTACCGCGTTGCCGGCAAGACCGGCACCGCGCACAAACAGGAGAACGGCGCGTATGCCGCCCACAAGTACATCTCTTCGTTCGTCGGTTTTGCGCCGGTCTCGGACCCGCGCGTGGTGGTTGCCGTGATGATCGACGAGCCTGGCAACGGGCAGTACTACGGCGGCGCAGTCGCCGCGCCGGCCTTCGCCCAGGTCGTGCAGGGCGCGCTTCGCCGCCTGGGCGTGCCGCCGGATGCGCCGATGCAGCCCGTCGAGTTGCCGGGCGAGGGCGAAGAACTCAAGGAGGGCACCTGATGGGAGGAACGACATGATGCGTGTCGCGCTCGCGCTGGTGGAATCGGTCTGGTCGACGCGGGGCGTGCTCAGCGGCTGCTGGGGCGGCGTTGGCGACGGATGCGACGGAATCGGTGAATGGACGTATTCGGCGCACTGGCTGAGCAGGGAGCGATGATCGAAAGGATCGTCTCCGACAGCCGGCGCGTCGCGCCGGGCGCTGCTTTCTTTGCGTATCCCGGGGAAGCGGGTGACGGCCGCCGGCACATCCCGGATGCGCTTGCGCGGGGCGCATCGGCAGTGGTCTGGGAAACCGTGGGCTTCGAATGGGATCCCGCCTGGGTGGTGCCGAACGTCGGCGTAAGCGGCCTCAAGCATTCGGCCGGCGCGCTTGCCCACGAGTACTT
>JANMXB010000339.1:0-8647 GCA_031380765.1 Pseudomonadota bacterium
AAGGGATGGTCCTGGGTGACGCCTTAACGCTCGGGTTTGATATTGCTCTGGGTGGCGTGGGGCGTGGTCTGGGTCTTCCCCCAGCCTGGCGGTATTTTTCCGCGGGGGCGTGCAAACGCCCGTATCAGCGACTCTGGCACCGCGGCGCCGCCGACCAGGCTGCGCATGCCGGCGGGCAGGCTCCATTTTTCCGGATGCGCTTCGAGTGCCTGGATGAGCGTGAGCCAGATGGTCGGCACGCCCAGCGCCATTGTGGGCGGCTCCAGCTTGATGAGGTCCAGAAGATCGTCCGGATGCAGGTGCGGCCCCGGAAAGACGAGCTTCGATCCGAGCATCACCGCGCCATAAGGAATGCCCCAGCAATTGGCGTGAAACATCGGCGTGACAGGAAGCACCGAGTCGCGCCCCGACAATCCCCAGAATTCGGGCAGTGAAGCCACCAGCGTGTGCAGCACCGTTGAGCGATGCGAATACACCACGCCCTTCGAGCGCCCGGTGGTGCCGCTCGTGTAGCACATGGCGATCGGGTCGTTCTCGTCATGGGGCGCGTAGTCGAATTTCGGCGGCGCTTTTTCGAGCAGCGCTTCGTAATCGGAATATTCGGCCGCCACCGGCGCACCCGAGAACGGGAACACGATCACGCGCTCGAATTCATGTTTTGCAGCGAACTGCCTGTACAACGGCAGCAGGATGTCGTCGACGACGAGGAAACGGTCGCCGGCGTCGGCCGCGATCCAGCCGATCTCATCGGGCGAAAGCCTGAGGTTCAGCGTGTGCATCACTCCGCCGGCAGCGGGAATGCCGAAATAGCATTCGAGATGGGCGTGGTGGTTCCAGCACAGCGTCGCCACGCGGTCGCCCTTTTTGAGCCCCAGCGCAAGCAGTGCGGCCGCAAGACGGCGCGTGCGCGCGTAGTACTCGGCATAGCTGTGCCGGCGCAGCGACCTGTCCGGCAGCCGCGACACGATCTGCGAGTCGGGAAAGAGCTTCCCCGCGCGCTCGAGCAGGTGATTGAGCGACAGCGGATCCGGCATCATCGTGCTGCGCATGCGGTCCTCTTACTTTGCTTGCGGCGCGCTTTTTGGTGCGTTTGTCGGCGACAGGTCGGCGAACTCGGCCGCCTTGCCCGACTTGGCGGCGGCGACCGAGCGCCGGATGTCTTCGATGCTGAAGATGCCGGGCTGGAGCGCATTCATGTATTCGAAGCTTTCCGCCACACCATGGTCGCGGGCGTATGAAATCATCCGCTTGGTTGCGGCCACCGCGACCGGCGCTTTCGAGGCGATCTTGCGCGCCACGGACAAGGCGCCTTCGACCAGGGCTTCGTGCGTATCGAACAGGCCGTTCACGAAACCCAGGCGCTCGGCGCGCCCGGCACTGAGCCGCTCGCCCGTGTATCCCAGCTCGCGAACGATCGCCTCGGGCAACTGCTTGGGCATGCGGTTGAAGGTGCCGACATCGGCCATCATGCCGAGATTGATTTCCTGGATGACGAAAAAGGCTTCCCGGGTCGCGTAGCGCAGGCAGCACGCGGTGGCCAGGTCCACGCCGCCGCCGATGCAGCCGCCCTGGATCGCCGCGATGACCGGAAAGCGCGCCTCGGTCAGCGCGCTGAAACTGTGCTGCAGCTCGATGAGCTTGTGCCGGAAGCGCTCCCGCGCGGCAACTGAATCCGTGCCCAGGGACTCGTTCCCCTGGAACACGGACAGGTCCATGCCCGCGGTGAAATGCCTGCCCGTGGAGGAGATCACGGTCGCGCGGACATCGCCGCGCGCATCCAGCTCATGGACAATCGACGGCAACTCGCTCCAGAACGCGAGCGTCATTGCGTTCAGTCGCTCGGGCCGCGACAGCCTGATGTGCGCCACCCTGCCTTCCACTGCAACCTCGAAACATTCGCCGGTCATGGGATCCGTCCTCAGAATACGAACACACCCTTGCCGGTGGTCTGGGTGTCGAACAGGCGATAGGCTTCGGCCGCCTTGTCGATCGCGTAGCGCTGCGTGATCAGCTTTGCAAGCGGGATCCGGCGCCCGGCAACGAAACGCGCGCAATCATCCTGGCCATTGACGCTGAAAGTCCAGGAACCGATCAGCGTGATCTGCCTGCGCAGCAGGTCCTTGCTGACATCCAGCGTCACGCTGCCGCCTTCGCCGACGAAGCACACCGTGCCCCAGGTACGCGTGCATTGCACGGCCGCGAGGCGCGCGTCGGAATTCGCGCTGCAATCCAGTGCGAGATCCACGCCGTCGCCGTGCGTAAGCTCTTTTATCGCCTCCACCGGGTTGCAGGAGCGCGAGTCGAGCGTCGTCGCGGCCCCGAAGCTCTTGGCCAGCCCAAGCCGCTCGGGACTTACGTCCAGCGCGATGACGCGGGCGCCCATTGCTGCCGCGAGCAGCGTCGCGGAAAGGCCGACGGGGCCCTGGCCGAACACCGCGATCGTGTCGCGGCCGGAAAGGCCCATCCTGCTCAGGGCGCCGAATGCCGTGCCCGTGCCGCAGGAGACCGCGGCGCCCTCCTCGAAACTCAGCTCATCCGGCAAGGTCACCAGCGTGCTGGCGGGCACTTTGAGGTAGCGTGCGTGGCCACCATGGCCGGTCACGCCGTAAACGGTGATGCCCGCCCCGCAGAGCTGCGACCAGCCGACGCGGCAGTGCCTGCAGCCGCCGCACCCTTTGTAGTGATGGACCATCACGCGCGCTCCGATCGGCGCCTGCGCTTCGGTAACCCCTGCGCCGCGCGCCGCCACCACGCCGCAAGGCTCGTGACCGGCGATCACCGGCGAGCCGTCGCCGCCAAGCCCGAGCGCCGCTCCCATGCCGCCGGTCGTGCGTTTTGCACGATAGGCGTGCAGGTCGCTGCCGCACATGCCGGAGGCTTTCATCTCGAGCACGACCTCGCCCGCGCCCGGGACCGGGTCGGCGAAGTCCATCAACTCCAGTTCCCGCTCACCTTTGAAAACTACGCCGCGCATGTTGCCTCCAGTAGTTGTGGTCCTGTTGCGGTCAAAGCCCTGCGGCTTTCCACTCCGGGTTCGGTTCAGCCGGTTCGCTTGCCAGCCCGGCCGCCTTGATGCCGGCGATCGCGCAGTATTCGTCCTTGTCCGAGGCGTCGCCGCTGATGCCGACGGCACCGATGGCCGAGCCTGCCGCGTCGAGGATCAATACGCCCCCGGGCACCGGGATGAAGCGGCCGTCGGAGGCCGATGCGAGAGCACCCTGGAATATGGGCCGCTGCGCGAGCCGGTCGCGGATCAGGCGCGTCGACATTCCCATGCCGAGGCTCCCCCACGCCTTGCCGAACGCTATGTCGAAGCGCATCAAGCCGGAACCGTCTTCGCGCTTATAGGCAACCAGGTTGCCGCCTGAGTCGAGCACGGCGACCACAAGCGGCAACAAACCTTCGTTGCGCCGCGCTGCAAGGGCCGCGTCGATGATCTTTTCGGCGACGGCGAGAGAGAGTGTGGAGTGGCGGTGCTGGGGCATGGTCGGATCCGGTTTGGGCGTTACTGGAATTGTGCCTGCATGGCTTCGACAACGCCATTTGGCAGGTCAGGCGTGCCTTAATACCTTCCTGTCCAGATTGCGCCAGATAAGCGCAAGCGTTCCCCCCGAAACAATGTGCCAGATGCCCCACAGCCCGGCCACGGCGAGCATGGCGAGGTCCGAGCCGAACTGCGCCGCGATGATCCCCAGCGCAAGGCCCGAATTCTGCATGCCGCTCTCGACGATCACGGCGCGGCGATCGGCGACGGACAGTTTCGCAAGCAGCGAAGCAACGTAGCCCAATCCCAGTCCCAGCCCGTTCTGCATTACGACTAGTGGCAACGTGCGTGTCAGCTCGATTACAAAGAGCTTCCACTGAGCTGCGACGGCAAGAATGATGAAAGCCGCGAGGGCCGCTCCCGCAAACTGCCCGAGAGGCTTGCGAATGCGAGCCGCCACCGCAGGCGCCTTGTGCGTAGTCAGCAGCGCCGCGCTCATCGGGATCGCCAAGAGGAGCAGCAGGCTGACGACGAGGTCTTTCGGGTCCACGGCGATCGAGCGCGCCCAGGCCGCCGTCTGCGGATTGGCCCCGATCATCAGCGTGAAATTGAGCGGCGTGAGGACCAGCGCGAGCACGTTCGAGACGGCGGAGATCGACAGCGACAGTGCGAGATTGCCGCGGCCCAGGTGCGTGATCACATTTGAGAGCGCACCACCGGGACAAGCGGCGACGAGCATCATCGCGGCTTCGGTCGCCGGTGGCAGGTCGAGCACCAGCGTCGCGGCCAATGTGGCGCCCGGGAGAAGGATGAACTGGGCCACGAGGCCCACGCACACTGCGATCGGGTGAGTCGCAACGTAGCGGAAGTCCGCGATGCGCAAGTCCAGCGACACGGTGTAGACCATCGTCGCCAGCACCAGCATCAGGACGGCCTGCTGCATGTTCTTGTCTCCGGATCTTCTTTTGCCGCGATCTATCATCCACCGGACAAAGAGCGGTGGGTGTTGCCCGATTCCCCGCGGACTTCAGAGTGGTGCGGGAAAGTCGACTCTGACCCGACTTTTCGTCGTTCAGCGCCTGGCGAAACCATATTCATAAGCTTTGTTTTATTGAAACTGGCTCCAGTAGCCGATGTCGTGTCAGTCTACTTTCCGTTTCAGGAAAACATCAAGCTACGCGATCAGCGGCTTGTAGCGGATCCGCTTGGGCCGGGCGCCCTCTTCGCCGAGGCGCTTTTTCTTGTCGGCCTCGTACTCCTGGTAGTTGCCGTCGAAGAACACCGCCTGCGACTCGCCCTCGAAAGCCAGGATGTGCGTGGCGATGCGGTCGAGGAACCAGCGGTCGTGCGAGATCACCATCACGCTGCCCGCAAAGCCCAGCAAGGCCTCTTCCAGCGCGCGCAGCGTTTCCACGTCGAGGTCATTCGAAGGCTCGTCAAGGAGCAGCACATTCGCGCCTGACATCAATGTCTTGGCCAGGTGCAGGCGGCCGCGCTCGCCGCCGGAGAGCTGGCCGACGACTTTCTGCTGGTCCGCGCCCTTGAAGTTGAATCGCCCGAGATAGGCGCGCGAGGGCATCGTGAATTTGCCGACCGTGATCATGTCCTGCCCCGCCGCGATCTCCTCGAACACGGTCTTGCCGGCCGCGAGCTCATCGCGCGACTGGTCGACGTAGGCGAGCTGCACGGTCTTGCCGATCTTCACTTCGCCCGAATCCGGCTTCTCCTTGCCCGTCACCATGCGGAACAGCGTCGACTTGCCCGCGCCGTTCGGGCCGATCACGCCGACGATCGCGCCGGGCGGCACCTTGAACGAAAGCTTGTCGATGAGCATCCGGTCGCCAAAGCCCTTGGTCACGTCGGCGAACTCGATGACTTCGTTGCCCAGCCTCTGGGCCACCGGGATGAAAATCTCCGAGGTTTCGTTGCGCTGCTGGCTCTCGTGCGAGGAAAGCTCGTCGAACCTCGCGAGGCGCGCCTTGGATTTTGCCTGCCGCCCCTTGGGGTTCTGGCGCACCCACTCGAGCTCGGCCTTCATCGCGCGCATGTGCGCGTCTTCCTGCTTGGATTCGGCCTCCAGGCGCTTTTGCTTCTGTTCCAGCCACGAGGAATAGTTGCCTTCCCACGGAATGCCCTTGCCGCGATCGAGCTCCAGGATCCAGTTGGCGGCGTTGTCGAGGAAGTAGCGGTCGTGGGTTACGGCCACCACCGTGCCCGGGAAACGCTGCAGGAACTGCTCGAGCCAGTCGACGCTCTCGGCATCGAGGTGGTTGGTCGGCTCGTCGAGCAGCAGCATGTCGGGCTTGGAGAGCAGCAGTCGGCAGAGCGCGACGCGGCGTTTTTCGCCGCCTGAGAGTTTTTCGGCGTTCGCCTCCCACGGCGGCAGGCGCAAAGCGTCGGCCGCAATCTCGAGCTGGTGGTCGGTGTCGCCGCCGCCCGAGTTGAGCAGCGCTTCGAGCTGGCCCTGCTCCTCGGCCAGCTTGTCGAAATCGGCGTCGGGCTCCGAATAGGCCGCATAGACTTCATCCAGCCGCTTCTTTGCCACGGCGATGTCGCCCATGCCTTCCTCGACGATCTCGCGCACCGACTTTGCCGGATCGAGCTGCGGCTCCTGCGGCAGGTAGCCGATGCGCAGGTTCGGCATCGGGATGGCTTCGCCGTCGAAGTTCGTGTCCTCGCCGGCCATGATCTTGAGCACCGTCGACTTGCCCGAGCCGTTGAGGCCGAGCACGCCGATTTTGGCGCCGGGGAAGAACGCGAGGTTGATGTTCTTGAGGATCTGACGTTGCGGCGGAACGGTCTTGTTCAGCCGCTTCATCGAAAAAACGTACTGCGCCATGGGCAATCCTGCTGAGCGAAAACGCGATTATCTCAGGCGCTGCAAGTTCGCGCACAACGCGCCCGCCTGACGCAAACCTATTTCTTTTTCCGTTTCCTGCTGTTCTGGCGTATCCAGGCGGCGAAGTCTTCCTCGCTCATCGAGCCCTCGGCTACTCGCAGCATCGTAAGTGCGCAGTCTGCATCAGCCGCTTCGAGCACATAGGCATTCAGGAAAAGAAACAGTTCGGCCGCGACAAAGGCAGTGCGCTTGTTGCCATCGAGAAAAGGATGATTGCGGGAGAGGCCATAGCCGTAAGCGGCCGCACAGGCTGCAACATCGGGATCGCCATAGGACGCAAGGTTCCGCGGTCGCGCGAGGGCCGATTCGAGCAAACCCTCGTCGCGCAAGCCCGCGCTTCCTCCATGCTCGGCGAGTTGTTCCTCATGAATGGCGCTGACGACGGCTGCGTCGATCCAGACGAAGCGCACTACTTCGCCAATTCACGCAACACGTTGCGGCGGCGCTTCATGATTGCGCGCGCTGCGGTCATCTGCTCTTCGAATACCGGGTCGTAGGCGGTAAGGCGAAACCCGCCCGGCGTTTGGGTAAGAAACACGGTGTCGCCCTTGTCGATTTTCAGCTGTGCCAGCGCTTCCTTGGGCAGGACAACTCCGACGGAGTTTCCGATTTGGGTCAGTTTGAGCGTGAACATGGCGTACACTCCGTGTAATTACAAACGTAATAATACCTGTGGACGCGGATTTCTGCAATGGGCGACGCGTAGGTCAGCTTTCCGGGCCGCGATGTGGCAAGTCATGCGTTGGCGCCGCCACGATTGTCGACGACGAAGTTCTGCCCCATCGATTCGGAGAGTTTCTGGCCGAGCGTGCCACCGCCGATCTGAGCATCATTAGCTTCACCGCGCTGCTATAGAATGGTCCGGACAATACATTGGGGAATAGCGAAATGAAAACCGCGCTAGTTGCTCTCGCCTTACTCTTTGCAGTTGCACCGCTCCCCACGTTCGCACAGGCGCCCTCTGCGAAGCAGCGTCTTGTCCTCCAGGTCAGCGACGCCGAGCCGGGCAAATGGAGGCTTGCGCTCAGCAACGCGAAAAACGTCCAGCAGGATCTGGGCAAGCAGAACGTCGAGATCGAGATCGTCGCCTATGGCCCGGGCATCGCGATGCTCAAGCTCGAGTCCGAAGCGGGCAACGGCGTCTCCGAGGCGATGCGCGATGGCGTGAAAGTCATCGCCTGCGAAAACACCATGCGCAATCAGAAGCTCAAGCGCGAAGACATGCAGGGCGGGATCGGCTACGTCGGCGCGGGCGTGGTGGAAATCATGCAAAAGCAGCGCGAAGGCTGGTCGTATATCAGGCCTTAGGCCAGAAGATCGGGCTGCGCCTCGGCTTGCGGGGCTACTTCATCGGCCCGGTGCAGCTCGCTGAGCTTCACTCCCAGCAGCCGCACCTTCTTCTTCAGTTCCACCCGCCCCAGGCATTCGAACGCCGCTCGGCGGATCTCCAGCGGATCGTCGGTGGCGGCCTCCAGCGTGCGGTCGCGCGTAATGCGCTCGAAATCCGAGAATCTCAATTTGATGCCAACCGTGCGCGCGCGGTAACCCTCCTCGCGCAGCTCGTCGGCCACGCGTTTGGCCAGGCGCGCCAGCACGCGCGCGAGTTCCTGCCAGTCGCGCGTGTCCTCGTCGAAGGTGGTCTCGGCGCTGCGCGATTTGGGCTCGCGGAAAGTCACCACGGGACGCTCGTCGCGCCCGTTCGAGGTCTCGTGCAAGTGGCGCGAGTACGACTCGCCGAAAGTTTCGCGCAGTTTCTCGAGCGGCACCGCGGCGAGGTCGCCGATGGTCCGGTATCCGAGCGCCTTCAGACGCTCCTCGGACTTCGGGCCGACGCCCTGCAGCTTTCTCACCTCGAGCGGCCAGATCCGGGTCGGGATGTCCTCGAACCCGAGGATCGTGAGGCCGTCGGGCTTGTCGAGCTCCGAGCCCAGCTTGGCCAGCAGCTTGTTCGGCGCGATGGCGAGCGAGCACGTGATGCCGGTCGCAGAGTGCACACGCTCCTTCAGGTCCCGGCCGATCGTCGCTGAGTCGCCCGGCACGTCGGTCACATCGATGTAGCCTTCGTCGATGCCCCCGCTCTCGAAAATGGGCGACACGGCACGCATCTGGTCCTTGAAGACGCCCGACCAGTGCCGGTACGACTCGAAATCGGTCGGCAGGAAGATCGCGTGCGGGCAAAGCTTCATCGCGGTGCGCATCGGCATCGCAGAGCGGATGCCGAAGGCGCGCGCCTCGTAGGTTGCGGTCGACACCACCCCGCGGCT
>JANMXB010000349.1:0-5052 GCA_031380765.1 Pseudomonadota bacterium
TTCTTCCCCCAGACGGATTAACTCCGCCCGCCGCTTGGCGAAGCCCAGGAACAAGGTCACCAGAAAACCGCAAAACAGCAGCCATCGCGACGGCTCGATGCCGATCCCCAGCGTGCCCGCCAAGAGTCTGAGCATGAAGCCTGCGGCGATGATGAATACGTCGACCACGGGGATGCGCTTCAGGCCCATCGAGTAGCCCAGGTTGAGTAGCGCATACACCGCGAGGATTGCGGCAACCAGAGGGCTCGCCTGGGCGCCGAGTGCCAGCGCACCGGCTGCGAGCAACAACCCGAACATGGCGCCCGCGCGCGGGCTGATCGCGCCGCTGGCGATCGGCCGGTTCCGCTTGTCCGGATGCTCGCGATCGCGTTTCCGGTCGAAGCAGTCGTTCATCGCATACACGGCGCTCGACATGAGACAGAACGCGGCGGTCGCGGCAAGCGCCGCGGCTACCTTGTCCGCGTCACCCAGCGCATGGCCGAAGATCAGGCCGGGCAGGACGAAGCCGTTTTTCACCCATTGCTGCGGACGCGCGAGTTTCAGGTAGGGCCGGATGTTCATCTGCCGCACGCTTCTCCGGGAAAGTACCTGTCGCAAAAATAGCAGGCACCGATCGGCAGCGCCGCCGGGATGCGGTACCAGCGGTCGCGCACGGGTTTCAGCACGCCTTCGCGGTACGCGGTGTAGTCGAACCCACGGCCGAGCACAACATGGACGGTCGCCCCAGAAACTTCGAATTTGCGCAATTCGATCTCCCGGAAATACGGCCGGTAGTCCTGTTCGGGCGGCGGATCGCGGCGCACGATAAGGATGTCTTTGCCCGCGAAGCGGCGTACGTCGGTGACGATGTCGTCATGGCGCGCATGCGACGTCCCGCCGCCAAAGACGAAGAAGTACCGCCCGGCATAGTAGGAGAAGATCGAGGAGAGCGTGTAGTTGTCCGTCGCAAGCTCGTACCCCTGGTACGCGGCGATCTGCTGCACGACTTCGGCCGTGCGCAACTGCAATACCAGGCGCGAATACAGGCGGCTGGATTTCCAGGCCTCGAGCGGGACGGCCCAGAGGGCGGCGGCCGCCGCCACATGGACCAGCGCAAAGACCGCGAACACCTTCAGGCACCGCACCAGTTTCTCCGCGGGCAGCGCGATCGCGAGCGTGAGCACCAGCGGCGGCACGAACGAGAGGAGCCAGTGCAGCCCGATCTTTTTCCACGGCGAGAGCAGCGCGAACACGGCAAACGGCACCGCCCAGGCAAGGAGCAGCGCGCGCTCCCCCGGTCGCGCCGCGCCGGCGCCGATTGCGCCCCGCTCGCGCCATGCGTACCACGCCAGCGGCGCGGCCAGATACGCCACGCCGGCCAGCAAGAGTCCCGGATTGACCCATCCCAGCCCCGAGCCTTCGTGCCGGTTGATCGCGTTGAACAGGATGTTCGACCAGCAGGCTTCGTAGTTCCAGTACAGGTTGATGAGACCGGCCGGAAGCGCGCCGAGAAACACCAGCCCGAGTGCGCGCCAGCCGGAGCGCTTGTCGGGCTGACCCAGCGCCCAGACGACCATGCCCAGACCGAGCAGTACCGCGAAGTACTTCGACAGGAACGCAAGTCCCAGGCAGACCCCGGCGAGAAGGAACCCGGCACGCCATCCGCGCTCGGCCGCGCGCGCAAAGACGATGATTGCGCAAAACGAAAAGAAGACGAGCGGCGTGTCGGTCGTGATCAGCACGTTCCAGACGTTCATCGGAACCAGCATCACCAATGCCCCGGCCAGATCGGCGGTGGCTTGCGGGCGGGCAAACCAATGGGTCAGTGTCCATCGCGTTCCGAATGCCAATCCAGCCGGCAGCAAAAGCGCGGGCAGGCGCAAAACCCATTCGGCGCTCGACAGCGGCGCGAGCAGCGCAAGCAGCCAGCCCACCATGGGGGGATGGTCGTAATAGCCGATGTCCGGCCTCTGGCCCCAGACGAGGAAATAGGCCTCGTCGCCGGTGAACGGGACCGCAGCGGCGAGCCAGGTCCTGAACAGCAGGGTCGCAGCCAGCGTGCCGAGAAACCACCGCCGCGCCGAACGCTCGGCGGGATTCACACGGAGCCCCGGACGAAGAGCGAGACTCCGGCGACCACGAGCACCGCGTACACCGAGTAGACCACGCTCGCTGCCGGAATCACTGCGTGCAGTCGGTTGCCCAGGTAAAACCCCCCGAGCATCGCGGGGACAAGGAGCGCCACGCAGGCGAGCAGCCCGGGCTGGGTAAGCAGGCCGGTGGCTGCAAACAGCGCCACGCGCACGAGAGCGGAAAACATGATCATCGAAGCGTTGGTCGCGCGCAGCTCATTCTTGTCCCGAATGCGTCCCGTGAAGTACATCGCGAAAAGCACGCCGCCGGTGCCGAACAGCGCGGACAAGGCGCCCCCGGCGAGGCCTACGGGCGCGCTCCAGAGGCGCCCGAGCGCGACCGGCACCCCGCGCCGTATTAAGCCATAGGCCGCGTACAGCAGCACGAACGCGCCCAGTCCGAGAAGGAGCGATTCTTCCGCGACCTTGATGAGCAGGGTCAGACCCAGCGCCATGCCGGCGAGGATGAAGGGGACGAGCCACGCCACCTCGTCGACGCGGATCCCCTTGCGCAGGCGCGCGCCGAGCGCCAGCGTGGCCGCCAGGTCGAGCAGCATCATCGTGGGCACCGCGAACTTGAGTGGCAGGATCAGCGCAAGCAGGGGCACCGCCACCACGGTCGAGCCGAAGCCGGTGAGGCCGAAAATCACGTAGGCGCCGGCGACGATCAGCGCCGCGAGCGCCAATGTCTCGAAGCCCACGGTCCCGAATCCCAGGGTCCCGAAGCCCAGGCTCTCGAACGGCAGGCTCATGTTGCCCGCGAGGCGGCCGGTTTCAATGCTTCCGGAGTCTGCGGCGCGCCTGTACGGCGTCTGCAAGCATCTCGCAGAGGCGCACGGAATCGTCCCAGCCCAGGCACGCGTCGGTCACGCTCTGGCCATAGGTCAGCGGCTTGCCGGGAACCA
The DNA here is from genome assembly GCA_031380765.1 of Pseudomonadota bacterium. Lineage (GTDB taxonomy): Bacteria > Pseudomonadota > Gammaproteobacteria > Burkholderiales > SG8-39 > SZAS-79. The sequence goes on from JANMXB010000349.1 coordinate 3,017, forward strand.
ACTCCTGGCGGCCTTCAACCAGGTTCGATTCGGCCATGACGCCGACCACGCGGCGCTCGCCCGACGCAATCTGTCCGGCGATGTCGTTGCAGACGGTCATCTGGCGCTTGTAGTCCTTCGAGCTGTTGGCATGCGAGAAATCGACCATGAGCCGCTCCGGCAACTTTGCCTTGGCCAGCTCGTGGCACGCGGCCTGCACGCTGGCGGCATCGTAATTCGGTGCCTTGCCGCCGCGCAGGATGATGTGGCAGTCCTCGTTGCCGCGGGTTTCCACGATCGCCACCTGGCCGCTCTTGTGGACCGAGAGGAAATGGTGCTTCTGGCGCGCCGCGAGGATCGCGTCCACTGCGATGCGGACGTTTCCGTCCGTGCCGTTTTTGAACCCGACCGCCGCGGACAGGCCCGAGGCGAGCTCGCGGTGGACTTGCGACTCGGTGGTGCGGGCACCGATCGCGCCCCACGAAACGAGGTCGCCGATGTACTGCGGCGAGATCACGTCGAGAAATTCGCAGCCGGCCGGCACGCCGGCCTGGTTGATGCGCACCAGCAGGTCCCGCGCGATGCGCAAGCCCTCGTTGATGCGGAAACTGCCGTTCATGTACGGGTCGTTGATGAGCCCCTTCCAGCCCACCGTGGTGCGCGGCTTCTCGAAATACACCCGCATGAGGATTTCCAGGTCGCCGGCGTGGCGCTCGCGCTCGGCACGCAGCTTCTCTGCGTAGGCCACGGCCGCGGCCGGGTCGTGGATCGAGCACGGGCCGATGATGACGATCAGGCGGTCCGACTTGCCGGCCAGGATCTCGCGCACCTTGCGGCGGGTGTCCGTGATGAGCGTTTCGACCGGTGTGTGCTGGATCGGGAAAAACCGGATCAGGTGCTCGGGCGGCGGCAACGGGATGATGTTCTCGATGCGCTCGTCGTCGGTGAGCGAAGTCCTGTCCGCGGGGACGGATGTGAGATAGGTATCGACGGGCTTGGTCATGATGTGGCGCCTTGAAAAACAAAAACCGCCAGGCATTTCTGCGCTGGCGGTTCGTTGGGGGAGAATTTTCGGTGAGCTTAGCCGTTCCCCTGCGCCGCCAGGCGGGAGAAAAAATGGAAGAACGCATAAAACCGGTCGCTCATGGGCTCGGATTCAAGCATGAACCGCGGGTTCTGGCAAATGCGGGGGCGACTGCGGCCACAGGATCATCTGCGTGCAACGGAAGAGCGCGATTTTCCGGTCCGAGCCTTCGACGCTGATCAGGGCATCCCATACCTGGGTCGTGCGGCCGAGGTGGACCGGCGTGGCCCTGCAAAAAATGCTGCCTTCGCCCGCCGTCCCTACATGATTGGACTTCAGCTCGACGGTCGTGAACCCTGTGGCGCCTTGCGGAAGGTGGGAAATGCAGCCGTAGCCGCAACTCGTGTCGGCCAAAGCCACCACCGCCGCGGCGTGGAGATAGCCGTTGGGCGCGAACAGCTCGCGGCGGATCACCACGCGGCTTTCGAGCGATTCGGCCCGCACGGCAAGAATCTCGATCCCGATGAGCCCCGGCAGGTGGCCGGGACCTTGCATTGAGCAGATCGGCATTGAGCAGATCGGCGGTCACTTCGGGGCGGAAAGTCGAAGCTGGGGTCATCGGATTGCCTCGCTGCGGAGATTGCGTAGCGTGAAATATATATCGCGGCTGGCACTCAAGTGCGGCGACTGCCAGTTTTGGCATCGCTCAAAACGCCGTGGAGGTCATCCAAACACCTACGCCGATCGTTATGTGGCCTGAGTATTGCTACAGATGAATCGCCGTGCTACGTTTTGCACAGCGCGTTGTTCCCGTCGTACAAACGAAGGAGATAACAACATGTCGGCAACCGTCGCTATTCCCGCCGCTTCGTCTGACGCGGAGCTGCCGGTGCTTCCCATTGCCGGGTTCCGGGACGTGTACCACGTTTCCAATGTCGACAAGGCGCTGCAGGGGCTCCCGTCCAGCGCGAACGAAGCGCTCCGCTCCCTGTACGAAAAGATGCTCAAGCTCGGCGGCCAGCGCTTCACCGTG
>JANMXB010000373.1:0-11269 GCA_031380765.1 Pseudomonadota bacterium
ATCACCTTGCCCTCCCAGCTCTGCGCCACCGGACGCGATACCAGCTGGGCCAGAAGCCAGTACGCGGCGCGCGCCTCGTCGACCGAGTATTCCTCCAGCGGGAGGCGGTCGATGATGACAAATCCGACGCCTTCTTCCAGCACCGTCTTTGCGCGAGTCATCATGGCGCGGCAGGCGGGCATCTCGAACTCGTCGGGAACGAGCATCGGCGTGGGCAGCGGGTTGTGGCGAAGCACGTCGACGATGCGGTCCAGCTCGCGGCGGCTCCCGGCGTCCAGGCGGATCAGGCCATCGTCCTTTTTCAGGCTGTCGCGATCCCAGACTATCGGGCCTGCGAACGGCGCGGTGCGCACGGCGGGGGCAAGGTGGTGCGTTTGCCGATTCAGTACGCGTTCCGGGGCGTTCATTCCTTCTCCTTGCAGGCGACGGCCAAAGCTTACTCCGCCTTTACCCCGGCTTCCTTCACCACCCGCGCATAAAGCGCCGATTCGGCCTTGAGGAAAGCGTCGAATTGCTCTGGCGTGGAAGGGCTGGGGATCATGCCGAAGATCTTGAACCTCGCCTGGACCTCAGCGGTCGCCAGCGCCGCGTTGAGGTCGCGGTTCAATCGCGCGACCGCCGGCGGCGGCGTGGCCGCAGGGGCGACGAAGCCGCTCCAGTTGGTCGCCTCGAGCTCGGGGAAACCGCTCTCTTTCATTGTCAGCGTGTCCGGAAGCACGTCCACGCGCTCGGCGGAGGTGACGACGATCGGCTTGACCTTGCCCGACTTTGCCGAGGGCGCGATCTCGTTCGAATTGCCGTAGACGAGCTGGATGTGCCCGCCGGTCACCGCAGCGAGGCTCGGGCCGCCGCCCTGGAAAGGCGCGTGCGTGAGGTCGATCTTCGCCGTGAGCTTGAGCAGCTCGCCCATCACGTGGTGCGTGGTGCCCAGGCCCGGCGTCCCGTAGGAGAGCTCGCCGGGCTTTGCGCGCGCAAGCGCAATCAGCTCCTTGAGGTTGTTGGCCGGCACTGACGGATTCGCCGCGATCACCATGGGCACCGCCTGAGTCTGCCCGACCGCCTTGAAATCCCTGAGCGAGTCGAAGGGCATGTTCGAGCGCAGCAACGGGTTGATGATGAAGCTGGGGAACACCACGAGGATCGTGTGCCCGTCGGCCGGCGAGCGAAATACGACTTCGCCGCCGATGATCGTCCTGCCGCCGGGCCGGTTCTCGCTCACGACCGGCTGGCCCAGGCTCTTTGCGAGGTGCTCGCCCAGCAGCCGGGCCGAGAGGTCCGCGGCGCCACCGGGCGGGAAAGGCACGACGAGGCGCAGCGGCTTGGTGGGGAAAGTCTGCGCGTGTGCTGCGAGCGCGAGGGTGGCGAATGCCGCTGCGAGAAAGCGCTTGATCATGGAGGTCATTGCTGCCATTTTTGTCCTAAAGTCCGCGCCTGGAGCGGCTCTGCGGCCGAATTGCTGCCATCACCCCTCCCGGCGGCCGGCTACATTCCCATAGCGTAGAAGAACTCCTCGCGCACGATCTTCCCGTCGCGCACCGTGTACAGGGCCACCTCGTCCATCTTCATCCTCTTGCCCGAGGGCTTGTTGGTAATGTCGTACTGGAAGCCAACGACGAACCGGTCACCGTGCGGCCAAGGGCCCGTTACCGAGGCGGAATGGATCTCGTGATTGGCGACCCACCACTCGCCCTTCCCCTTGATGCCCGCCAGCCCTTTGGTTTCCTGCTGGCCACCGGGCGGCGCCATGGCTTCCACGCTCACCGCGTCATTGGCGAAAAGCGTGTCCAGTACCTCCGCGTTCCTGCCTTGCTTGCAAAGCTCCACCAGTTTTTTGCCGACTTCCATCGTGGTCATGAGGATTCCTTTCAGTTGGTATTGGAGGCGAGGTGCTTCAAGCTTCGTATCTTTCTTTGATCGATACAAGATGGGTAAGGTTCTAGCGACAGGCCATCCTCAAGGCGACCACATCGAGCTCGACCTTGATCGGTGGCGAAATGTCGGGCCGCAAAGTAGCGTGTTTCAGAGGCGCGCGATATCAGCAATGCGCTGCGCCTTGGCCGCCTCGAACGCCGCCAGCCGCTCCGGAAACTTGCCTTGACGGCGATCCGTCGTCGCGGCCGCCTCGATCGGTGCTGGCAAGGTTTCGAAGAAATGGCAGGCCACGCGATGTCCTTGACCGGCATCGCGCAGCGCCGGATCTTCGGCGCGGCAGCGCTCCTGGGCGTAGCGGCAGCGGGTGTGGAAGCGGCAGCCCGACGGGGGGTTGAGCGGACTGGGCACGTCACCGGTCAGGATCACGCGCTGGCGCTCGAGACCGGGGTCAGGTCGCGGAATCGCCGACAGCAGAGCCTGTGTGTAAGGGTGCAACGGATGCGCGTAGAGAGTGCGCTTGTCGGCGACCTCGACCAGTTTGCCCAGATACATCACCGCTACGCGGTCGCAGATGTGCTTCACCACCGCGAGGTCATGCGCAATGAACAGGTACGAGAGCCCGAATCGCTGCTGCAGGTTCTGCAGCAAGTTCACCACCTGCGCCTGGATAGAGACATCGAGCGCGGAGACCGGCTCGTCGCAGACGATCAGATCGGGGTTGACGGCAAGAGCGCGGGCGATGCCGATGCGCTGGCGCTGGCCGCCGGAGAACTGGTGCGGATAGCGGCGCGCGTGCTCGGGCAGGAGACCGACCACATCGAGCAGTTCCGCCACCCGCGCGGGCCGCGAAGCTGCATCGGCGATGCTATGGACATCGAGCGGCTCGGCCAGGATCTCGCCGACGGTCATCCGCGGGTTGAGCGAGGCATAGGGATCCTGAAAGATGATCTGCAAGTGACGCCGCATGCGCCGCATGGCGCCCTTGTCCAGGCCCGCGATGTCCTCGCCCTTGAAGCGGATCGCGCCGCCCGAGGGTTCCATCAGGCGCAGGATCAGGCGACCGGTCGTCGACTTGCCGCAGCCGGATTCACCGACCAGCGCCAGCGTCTCGCCGCGCGCAATCTCGAAGCTGACATCGTCTACGGCGCGCACCATGCCGATGGTCCGGCCGAAAATAAAACCGCGCTCCACCGGGAAATGCTTGACCAGCCGGTCGACGGCCAGCACGGGTTCCCCGCTCACGCCACCTCCATCGCAATAGTCTCGACCGGAGCGCGCCAGCAGGCGACCTGGTGGCCGGGAGCCGCGTCGCGCAGCGGCGGCGGCTCGTCGTGGCAGCGGCGGTCGGCGAAGGGACAGCGCGGAGCGAAGCGGCAACCGCGCGGTTGATTGAGCGGGCTCGGCACGACCCCCTCGATGGTGGCCAGACGCGCCTGATCGGCGTCCAGGCGCGGGATCGAGCCCAGCAGACCGATCGTGTAGGGGTGCTGCGGATCGTCGAACAGCTCCTTCACGCTGGCACTCTCGACGATCTTGCCGGCATACATGACGAGCACCTCGTCGGCGAGTTCGGCGATCACGCCCAGATCATGGGTGATGATCAGGGTCGCCATGCCCAAGCGTGCGCGCAATTCGCGCAGAAGCTCCAGGATCTGCGCCTGGATGGTCACGTCGAGCGCGGTGGTCGGCTCATCCGCAATCAGCAGCCGGGGCTCGCCGGCCAGCGCCATGGCGATCATCACGCGCTGGCGCATGCCGCCGGAGAGATTGTGCGGATAGTCGTCTATCCGCGTGGCAGGCGACGGGATGCGCACCAGCTCCAGCATCTCGATCCCACGCGCACGCGCGGCCCGCGACGAGATGCCGGCGTGAACGCGGATCGCCTCGATGATCTGCCGGCCGATCGTGTGCACCGGATTGAGCGAGGTCATCGGCTCCTGGAAGATCATCGACATGGCGCCGCCGCGCAGCCTGCGTCGTTCGTCAGGACCGAGCTTCAGCACGTCGCGGCCTTCGAACCGGATCTCGCCGCCGTCGATGCGGCCCGGCGGCATCGGGACGAGGCCCATGATCGAGAGCGAGGTCACGCTCTTGCCGCAGCCGGATTCACCGACCAGGCCCACGGTGCGGCCACGCCCGACGCGAAAGCTGATGTTGTCGACGGCGCGGAACAAGCCGCGGTCGGTGTCGAAGCAGGTCTCGAGGTTGCGGACCTCGAGCAGCGGTTCGGTCGCTATCGCCACGAATGGGAGTCCGGATTCCAGTCAGTACGACAGATCGAGCCCCTTGTAGAAGGTGTTCTGGTAGAGCATATGCGGCCGGGTGCCCTTGAGTTTCCTGGCCGACACGAGATCCATGTTGATATTGAGCACCGGCATCCACAGATGTTCGGCCATCGCTTTCTCCTGCACCTGTCCGTACGCCCTGGCGCGATCGGCGTCCGTAAGCGCGGTGCGGCCGGCCGTCAGCCACGCGTCGGTCTCGGCGTCCTTCCAGTTCATGCGGTTGGGCGTCGGGATGTTTTTCGAGTCGAAATAGATATTCATCAGGTCGCCGGCCGAAAGATAAGGCACGGTGACCGACCAGATCTCGTAATCCTGCTCCGCCATCTTGACGGGGGCGATGGTCGAGTCCCAGGGTTGCAGGCGCCAATCGACGCCTACCTTGCGCAGGTAGCCCTGGATCGCCTCGGCGACCCGGGCCGAGTTGCTGTTGGCCGTATAGTAGACGCGAGGCGCGAGCTTGACGCCATCTTTCTCGCGGATGCCATCGCGGCCGACTTTCCAGCCGGCTTCGTCGAGCAATTTCTTCGCGCGCGCGAAGTCTTCCTTGATGATCGTCTTCGTGCTGGCGGCGAAGTCGAGCGCCGCCGGATCGACGAACGTATAGGCCGGGTCGGCGTTGCCGAGCATCACACCCTTTCCGATATCGACACGGTTGATCGCGATGTTCATGGCTTCGCGCACGCGCTTATCCGCGACCATCGGGCGGGTGATCTTGTAGCCGAAGTAGAGCAACTGGAAATTCGGCTTTGCCGCCTGCACCTGCAGCATCGGCGCAGTCCTGGCCTGGGTGATGAATTGCGCCGGGAACTGATTGGTGAAATCGAACTTGCCCCCCATCATCGCGGCGACGCGGCTGGAATCCTCGGGTACGATCTTGATCGACAGGCGCTCGAACTTCACCGGCCCGCGATTCTTGTACATCGACGGCCCCCATTTGTAGGCGTCGTGGCGCTTGAGCACGATCTCGGTGCGCGGCTGCCACGACACGAAGCACCACGGGCCCGTGCCGTCGGCGCCCTTGATGCCGTAGTCCTTGCCCAGCGCCTCCACGCTCTCCTTGTTGTGGATCACGTTGGTGAACATGGTGAGCTGCAACAGCAACTCGGAATACGGCTCCTCCAGCTCGTACTCGACCGTGTAGGGGTCCGTGGCGCGCAGTTCCTTGATCTTGCCGGCGCGCCAGGCATAGGGCCCTTTGGTCGCCGGGTCCTTCAGCCGCTTGAACGAATAGACTACGTCCTCGGCGGTGAACTTTTTGCCGCTGCAGAACGACACGTCCTCGCGCAGCTTGAAAGTGTAGGTCTTGCCGTCGGGGCTGATGGTCCAGGATTTGGCCAGGTAGGGAATCGGCGTCTTGCCGTCCCAATCCAGCGCCACGAGCGTGTCTTGGAACATGTTGACGATGTCGGAGCTCGGTCCCCAGGTGGTGCGCTGGGCATCGTAATGCGGCGCATCGATCGACTTCATCATGTTGAGCGTCTGCGCGTCGGCACACATCGTCGCGCCGGCCAGGCCGGCGGCAAGCGTAACTCCCATCAGCATCCTGTTCATCGTTGCCTCCTGTCGTTTCGGTTCGCTGTTGTCTATGGATGCGGTCTATCGATGCGTCTATGTTTGCAGTCGCGGGTCGAGCACGTCGCGCAGCGCATCGCCCAGCAGGTTGGCGGCCAGCACGATGACGAAGATCGCCAGGCTCGGAATGGCGGCGATATGCGGCGCCATGAACAGGTAGTCGCGCCCCTGCGCCGCCATCATGCCGAGCTCGGCGGTCGGCGGCTGCGCGCCCATGCCGAGGAAGCTGAGTACCGAGCCGATCAGAATGATCTGGCCGAATCGCAGAGTGAGGAACACGAAAATAGTCGAGATGCAGTTCAGTGTCAGGTAGCGCCAGATCAAGGTGAAGTCGGAAACACCCACGGCCCGGCCGGCTTCCATGAATTCCTGGCCCATGACGGACACTGCCGACCCGCGCGCGACCCGGGCCACGTCGGGGACGGTGGCGATCACCAGCGCGATCACCACCGCGGTCATGCCGGCGCCGAAGATCGCCGCCACCGCGAGGCCGATCAGGATGGCCGGGAAGGCGAGCATGATATCGACCAGGCGCATGATCCAGCCTTCGATCGCTGGGTAGAAAGCCGCGAGGATTCCGAGCACGCCGCCGAGACTGCCGCCGGCCAGCACGCCGATCAGTCCCATCATCAACGTGTTGCGGGCGCCGAAGATCACGCGGCTCAGGATGTCGCGGCCGGTATTGTCGGTACCGAACCAGTGGGCGGCATTGGGCTCCTGCATCACGTTGGTGAGATCGGTGAAGTAAGGATCGTAGGGCGCGACCCAGGGCGCAAATAGCGCGGCGATGACTATTGCGCCGAGAAACAACGCGGCGACGGCCGCCACCCTTTCCCGCGCCAGCCGCCGCAGGAGGCCCATGCGCCCGAGCAGGCGGGGTGGAGCTTGGGCGCTCGCGACTTGCGGCCCGATCAGGGCATCCATGTTCATCTGCGCTGCAGCCTCGGATCGAGATAGCCGTAGAGAACGTCGACGATCAGATTGATCGTCAGGAAAGCGATCGCGAGAATCATGATCGCGCCCTGCGCGGTGGGAAAGTCGCTCGATAGGATCGCCCCGACCGCAAGCCGGCCGACGCCGGGCCAGGAGAACATGGTCTCGGTCACCACTGCGCCGCCGAGCAGGAATGCAGCCTGCAGGCCGATCAGCGTGACGACAGGAATCAGTGCATTGCGCAGCGCGTGGTGCACGATCACCACCGCTTCGCGCAAGCCTTTGGCGCGGGCGGTGCGGACGTAGTCTGCTCCGAGGACCTCGAGAACGGCGGTGCGCGTCAGCCGGGCGATCGGTCCGACCAGCGCGCTGCAAAGCGTGAGCGCGGGCAGCACCAGGCTGGGCAATCCGCCGGCCCAGACCGGACCCGTGCGGCCGGTAAACGGCAGCAGATCCATTTTGAATCCGACATACTGGATCAGCATCAGGCCGATGAAGAAGATCGGCATCGACACGCCAACCACCGATGCCGCCATAATCAGCCGGTCGACTGCGGTGCCGCGCCTGACCGCGGCGAGCGTGCCCATCGCGATACCCAGCGGAACGGCAAGCAGCATGGCGCCCAGCATCAGTTCGACCGTCGGGCCGATCGTGTCCGCGATCTCCTCGCTCACCATCCGGTTGGAAATGATCGAGCGGCCGAGATCGCCGTGCGCGACGCGCAGGATGTAGTCACCGAACTGCACCAGAATCGGCAGGTCCAGGCCGTGCTCCAGGCGGATCGCCGCGATGGTTTCGGCGCTGGCGTCCGGACCGGCGATGATTCTCGCCGGATCGGCAGGCACGACTTGCAGCAGGCAGAAGCACAGGAACAGCACGCCGAGCAGGGCCGGCAGGGAAACGAACAGGCGGCGGACGATCAGAGATCCCATCGACGGCTCCCGCATCGCGCGAATCGATGGCAACGATCTGCGTTTGCGCGCCAAAGATTCCGGCATCTGCGCCTGGGCGCCCGCATCGGTTCTCTCCCCCTTTCGGCGGCGGCGATCGGATCGTCGCGGCTTAATCGATTGGTGATATTGCCGTAGCCATCACTCTTTGTTGATCTCTGCCCGGTCCCTGCGTCGTCGGGTCGAGCGTTACATGGGTAAGCAGCCGCGTCAAGGACAGAACAATAAACGATATGAAATTCAACCCAGCACTTTCAGGCATCTGGCCGATAGCGACAGCCTGGCGCTGATTTGGCGCTGCCAGGCATCATGCCGGGAAGCATGTCGCGCTGCGGTGCGCCCTCGCGATCGCCGCGTCAGTTGTTCTTCCGAACCAGGACAATTCCAGGCAGTTTTTCGAAATGCGCATCGCAAGTGAGCAAATCCGCGTCATATGCGATGGCCGTGGCATAGACGATCGCGTCCGCGGTCGCAAGCTTGTACTGGCGATGCAGGTCCGCGGCGTGCAGGGCGATGTGCGTATCCAGCGGCGCCACCACGCATTTCTGCGTATAGGCGATCGCCTGGTCCGCCTGATCTTCGCCGGCTTCCCGGACCAGCCACTTCGCTAGCTCCAGCTGGACGATCGTCGGCACGACGCATTGCGCCTTTTCCGGAAACTCCTTCTTCAGAGTCTTGTGCAACCGGCCATCGATAAGCCACTCGATCCACGCCGATGTATCGCCGATTAATCGACGCCGACCCCGATTTTGCGGCTTTCGGCTACGGCTCGTGCACCAGGTCCTGCTCGAGCGCATCGATCTCTGCTTCGATTGCATCCATTCCTGGGAAAGCCCGTCCGGACTCTGCGTACCAATACCGCGCATTCGATTCGTCGCCTTCGATGAGATGGACGATGCCGTGCGCCCAGGCCGCGAGCGGCGCCTTGCTATCCTGGGCTATTTCGTGCGCCGCCTCCCACTTGCGCGCCCTCAGCAGCGCGATCGTGTCGGCCAGGTTCTTGGCAGCCAAGGGCTACTCGCGCAGCTTGCGCGCTTCTTTCGCCGCCGGGCGATCGATGCTGGCCATGAGCCAGGCGGCGAATTTCGGATACTTCGCGAGGTCGTACTTGATCGGGACCAGCGTGTAGGCCACGCTCGCCACCATGAAGTCGGCCATGTCCCACTTGTCGCCGCCGAAGTACGCGTGCTTCGAGAGGTGCTCGTCGAGCAGCTTGAGCTTCCCGGTAAGCAGCGCCTCGGCCGAATCGGCCAGCGCCGCGTTCCTTTTCTCCGGCGGGAACAGCACGCGGTTCTGGAACATGGTGATGATGGAAGGCTCGACGTCGTTGGCGATGAAGAACGCCCACTGCAGCATGCGCCCGCGGCCCTGCTGGGTGGAAGGAAACAGGGCGCACTTGTACTTTTCGGCCAAGTACAGGTTGATCGCCGCGGACTCCCACATGACGAAGCCGTCGTCGTCGATGGTCGGCACGCGCGCGTTCGGATTCAGCCCGACGTACCACGGCTCCTTGCACTCGGGCTTTTCGGCCGTGATGCTCACCGGGATGTGCTCGTAGGGGATGCCCGCTTCCTTCGCCAGCCACAGCACCCGGAATGCGCGCGAGCGGGGTTGTCCGTAGATCTTGAGCATGTGTTCTCCTTATTTGAGCCAGTCGAGACTTGTGCTTACCCTGCTGAAATCCTTCGGGTCGGTGTCCACCGTGCGGAAAGGCGCGCGCTCGAAGCGCGCCTTCTCCTCGAACGGCACGGTCGCGTCGATGCCGACCTTGGCGCGGATGCCGTTGTTGCTCTTCCTCACGTACTCGTGCGTGCGCGCGCCCGGGACGATGAACAGGTCCTTGCTCGCCTCCATGCGCATGGCCAGCGCGTATTCGACGTCGTTCGGATCCTGGATGTCGATGTCGTCATCCACCGCGATCACGAGGTCGAGGTCCTTGAGCGTGCCGAACGCGGCGAGAATGGCGTTCCTCTGCATGCCTTCCTGCTGGGGGTTGGTTTTGTTCACGCTGATCACCGCGTGGAAGCGGTGCAGGCCGCCGGCGGTCATCTCGACGTCTTTCACCATCGGGGTCACCGCCTGGAGCGCTTTCAGCAGGCTCGCCTCCATGACGTATTTGCGCAGCATGATGGTCTCGCGGCCCACGCCATTGATCGCGAAGTACAGCGGATCGTTGCGGTGGGCTAGTGCCGTTACTTCGAAGATCGGCGCGTCGCCTTCGGGAGAGAGGTATCCCACGAACTCGCCGAACGGTCCTTCGCGGACCGTCTGGTCGGGCAGCAGCACGCCCTCGAGCACGATTTCCGTGTCGGCCGGGTAGTGCATGTCGCTCGTGAGTGACCGGACCACCGGGATCGGCTCGCCGCGCAGGCCGCCGGCGATCGCCAATTCGTCGGCGGATTCGGGCATCTGCGATCCCATGGTCGCAGCGGTGTAGTGAACCGCGAGGTCGGTGCCGATGCAGACCGCGATCGGCAGCGGCTTGCCCATTTTCTGCGCGCGCTCGTATGCGGCGCGCAGATGGCGGCCAAAGTCGAGCTTGATCGCAGTGCGCTGGGGCCCGATGAGCTGCAGGCGGTGGTAGGAGGCGTTGTACACGCCGGTTTCCGGATCCTTCACGATCACGATGCCGGCGGTGATGAAGCGCCCGCTGTCGCCGTCGGTGTGCCTCAGCACCGGCAGGATCCTGCCGAGGTCGAACTCGCGGTGCACGTTTTCGTGGACCGGCGCTTTTTGGACGCGCACGGGGGCGACGGGATTGCCCAGCGCGCGCGCAACGAACCGGCGGATGCCGCGATAGTCGACGCCAAAAGCCGCTTCGCAGTTCTCCCGGCACGAAAGCATGTTGCCCAGTACCGGCATCGCGTGCCCCTTGACGCGGGGAAACAGCAGCGCCGGACCGCCGTCGAGCTTTTTCATCATGCCGGCGACCTGGAATTCGGGATCGGCCTCGTGCGTGTAGGTTTCGATCCGGCCGGCCTGCTGCATGCGGCGCAGGGCGGCGCGGAAACTCGTGTCGATGACTACCTGGGTGCCGGCATCCATGCCGCTGTCCTTTTGGTGATGGCCGCCTCAGGTGCGTATTCTACGGAAGCTTGTTGACAAAGGCATTTCTGGCTTCACACTAACAGGCGCGTTTTGATTTCCGGAGAACACCCATGGCCTTGCCCCCCAAGCAGCACCTCGAATTCGTCGGCGTCGACATGAAGAACGGCTGGGAAGTGCCGCCGGGCTACCCGCCGGGCTTCACCCAGAAAATCCTCGCGGCCGACCTCGACGAGACGGCCAAGCGTGGCAGCCGCACGCGATTGCTCAAGCTCGATCCAGGCGCTTTCTCCACGGTGCCGTTCGTACACGACCACTGGGAGGAGGTGTTCGTCGTGCAGGGCGACCTGATCGTCGGCAACGACGCCTTGGGCAAGGGCGGAAAGTCTTCCGAGGGCTTTACGTACGCCTGCCGGCCGCCGGGCGTGCACCACGGCCCGTTTACCTCGAAAAACGGCTGCCTGCTGTACGAGATCCACTACTACGAAACCGCGGGCACAAATGCGGGCAAAAAGTAGGGGACTTCCATGCTGAAGACCGGCAAGGAGCATCTGGAACAGCTGCGCGACGGGCGCACCGTCTACATCGGCTCGGAGAAGGTCACGGACGTCA
>JANMXB010000391.1:0-6695 GCA_031380765.1 Pseudomonadota bacterium
GATATTGGGGAGGCCATGAGAATCGGCCAGGGGTTTGATGTGCATGCGCTGGTCGAGGGGAGAAAACTCATCCTCGGCGGCGTGCAAGTCCCATATGAGAAGGGCCTGGAAGGACACTCGGACGCGGACGTGCTGATCCACGCGGTCTGCGATGCGCTGCTGGGCGCCGCGGGCCTGGGCGACATCGGCATGCACTTCCCCGACACCGATCCCGCATACAAGGGCGCCGACAGCCGCGTCCTCCTCCGGGCGGTCGCGCAAAAGGTCGCGGCGGCGGGTTTCGAGGTGGCCAACGTCGACTCGACCATCATCGCGCAGGCGCCGCGCATGGCGCCGCACATCGCAAAGATGGCCGCCAACATCAGCGCGGACCTGGGGATCGCCCGCGCGGCGGTCAACGTGAAGGCGACGACCACCGAGCATCTGGGCTTCACCGGGCGTGGCGAAGGCATCGCGGCGCAGGCCATTGCGCTGCTCGACTCCCGCAAGTGAATTTCCCCCCCTGACGCGAGAGCAGCCATGTATTCCCCCCCATACAACCAGATCGAAAACCGCGCCGAAGTCCTCGAGTTCATGCGCGCCAACAACTTTGCCCTCGTGGTGACCGCCACGGGCGGAGAGCCACGCGCATCGCACTTGCCGGTGCTCGTGGAGGAGCGCGGAGAAGGCCTCGTGATCGTCGCGCACATGGCGAAGAACAACCCGCAGTGGGAAGCCTTCTTCGATGACGAGGTGCTCGTCGTCTTCCACGGCGCGCATGCGTACGTTTCGCCGCGCTGGTACGAGGAGAAGGAGCGCGTGCCGACTTGGAACTACGCCGCAGTGCATGCCTACGGAAAAGTGAAGGCGTTTCATGGCGCCGAGGACAAGCGCGCGGCCGTGGCCAAACTGGTCGCGCACCATGACCCGCAATGGCAGCCGGAGTTCGGGGAACTGTCGCCGGCCTATATGGAAGGCATGCTCGGGGGCATCGTCGCGTTCGAGATTCCCATCGACAGGCTGGAGACGCGCTGGAAACTGTCGCAGAACCGCGGCCGGCGCGAGATGGAGCTCATCACCGCGGAACTCGAGAAGTCCCCGCTTTCATGGGAGCGCGACCTCGTTCCCCTCATGCGCCGCCACCGGGTCGACAAATAGTGCGGATCGCCGTCCTCGGCGCGGGGCTGGCCGGAGTCACCACGGCGTGGTGCCTCGCCAGGGACGGGCACGAAGTCGTACTGATCGAAAAAGCCGAGCGCGTCGCCGGCGCGGCCAGCGGCGCGAACGGCGGGATCGTCTCGGCGAGTCGAGCCTTCCCGTGGCCCAGTCCGCAGATGCTGAGGACGTTCCTCAAGGCGCTGGTGCGCAACGACCAGTCGGTGCGTGTGCATCCCCTGCGCTGGGATCCGGCGTTCTGGGCCTGGGGTATGCGGTTTCTCGCGTGCTGCAGCGCCGCCCGCTACGCGGAACTGCTCGAGCGCAAGGTGCGCTACGTGCGCTACTCGCAGGAACAGCTCGGGCGCATTGCATCGGAGTCGGGCATTGCATTCCACCGCAAGCAGGGCGGAGTCATGTATCTCTATCGCACTGAAGCAGCCCTCGCGGCCGGCGTCAGGAAGATTGCACCGATGAAGGCGTTCGGTTTTCCATTTCGCGTGCTCGATGCGGCCGAGGCGGTGCGCGTCGATCCGGGCCTGGCCCACGCCCCGATCGCGGGCGCCGTATTCTCCGAAAGCGACGAAAGCGGCGACTCGGGCCTGTTCTGCCGCGAGCTTGCCAAAGCCTGCGAAGGCATCGGCGTGAAAGTCAGCCTGGGCTGCGAAGTCAAAGGCATCGCAGCCGAAAGCGATCGCGTCTCCGGCATCGAAACCTCGGCCGGACGCGTCGCCGTCGATGGCGCAGTGGCCGCGCTCGGCGTCATCGCCCCGCAGCTCAAACGCAAGCTCGGTGCGGATTTGCCCATCTATCCGGTGAAGGGGTGTTCAGTCACCCTTGCGATCGTTGACGCAGACCGTGCGCCGCGCCACGCAGGCATGGATGAATCGAAGCTGGTGGCCTACTGCCCGATGGGCGACCGGTTGCGGCTCACGGGCGGCGCGGAGTTCTCGGGATACGGGCAGGAATTGAGGCCGCAAGACTCGGCGCGGCTGGTCGATCTGGCTGAAGAGCTTTTTCCTGGCGCGATCGACCGCGCCAGCGCCCAGGCGCGCGCGTGCCTGCGGCCGATGACACCCCAAAGTACGCCGCTCTTCGGCACGGCGCGTTATCGCAATCTCTGGTTCAACGTCGGGCTGGGGCACATGGGCTGGACCATGGCCTCGGGCGGCGCGCGCATTACCGCCGACCTGGTGGCGGGCCGGACACCCGCGATCGAGCTGGACGGCCTGCTGGTACGCAAGGCATGAATTCGGAACATTCATATTGAAAACCCGGCTCCCAGTGCGGCGTTCCAGCCAATCGGCATACCTGAAAAGTAATAAAGGCGAGGGCAAGCTGCGTCTCTTCTTCGCGCTGTGGCCCCCCGAGCAGGTGGCTTTCTCGCTGCACGCCTGGGCGGCAGAAGCGCACGCCAGGACCGGCGGCCGCATAACGCGCGCCGAGACGATCCACCTCACCCTTGCGTTTCTCGGGGACGTTCCCGGCGACCGCGTGGCGGCGCTGATCGACTGCGCCCGCCGCGTGCGCGGCCGGCCGTTCGACCTTAAACTCGACGAAAGGCGCTGGTGGGAACACAACGGCATCGTCTGGGCCGGCCCGCGCGGCATGCCCGAGTCGCTGCGCGATCTCGCCGCGCAGCTCGACACGGTTCTCAAGGCCGGCGGTTTCAAGACCGAGAAACGCGAATTCAAAGCGCACATCTCGCTTGTGCGCAGAGCCGAGAAGGGCGAGGCGCTGCCCGCGTTCGAGGCGCTCGAATGGCATGCGAACGAATTCGTACTGGTCCGCTCGGCCCTTTGCGCCGAAGGTCCTGCCTACGCGACCCTGTCGCGCTTCTCCCTCGGCAGCGAGCGGCCGGCCTGAACGGGGGCGTCAACGCGGTCGGGGATCGGGGAATATTTCGCGCAGCATGAAGGCTTCGAGTTCCGCGGTGTCCCGCGGACGGGCCGAGAGCCATACGCCCTTGCCCAGCCGGCGCGACTGCCAGAGGAAGTCCCCGCTGGACAACTCGCGGATGATCACGATCATCCTGCGCACCATCGCGATCTCCATGTTTTCGTTGTTGCCGCGGCGGACTTCGAACACCTGCAGCGAGTCGCGGTTGATGGCCTTGTTCCAGCCGTAGAAAGCGAACTCGCCGGAGTCGTAAGCCATGCTGCGGACCGTGAACACTCCATCCCCGCGGGCCGGGTCGTTGCCGAAGGTGGGCGTCTTCGTGAGCCCGAGATTTTCGGCGACGACGCGATTGTGGCGCTGCTGATCGGTTTCGGCCGGCTGCGCCGCCTGCGCGGGCGCTTCGCCCCGCGCGCGGCGGCGGGAGGCGATGTATGAGGCGAGATCGGCGTCAGGCGCCGCGACTGAAGCTTGCGCAGGCGCGGGAACGGCCAGCGGCGACGGCCTGTCAATCGGAGGAATCCGCCCCAATCCTTCGGCCACCGGAGCCGGCGCCTGCGGCGGCGGAATCTTGCGTGTTGCTGTCGGCCTTGCCCGCGGCGGTGGAGGGGGCGGGACGGGCGCGGCGCTCGGCGGCGGGCTGGTTCGCGGCACCAGCCGGATCGCAAGCGTCTCGCTGGGCTTTCCGAGCCTGGGTTCCTGAAAGGCCATTTGCTCCCGCGCCTTCGGAATCCAGCCGAACAGGCCCAGGGCGTGAAAGAGGAGCGACAGCGCGAACGCGATCCAGATGGTTGGAATCGTGAGGCGTTCGTAGTTGCCGCGCTCGATCATGGATTCGATGTTACGCGACGCCAATCGGTGTCGCGAGGCGTAGAATTTCCCGGGAGCTCTTTGCGGAGGACCTAACGTGAGACACGGTTTTGCACTGACTGTTCGCCGCTTCGCCGCGTTGTGCGCCTCAGCCGTGTTGCTGGGTGCTTGCGCGGCGCCTTACCCGAAGGCCGATGCGCCGATTGCAGTGGTGCCGCCGCCTCAACTGCAAAACGGCGACACCTGGGTCTACGTGCAGATCAATGGCTACAACCGCCTGCCGGAACGCATCCTTACGGACACGCTCAAAAGCACGCCGCAAGGATTCGTGATCGAGAGGAAAAGCGACCGGCCAGGCGAACCGCTCCAGACGGAGACCATTTCCGCGCCCTGGCGCGAGCTCGCCGAAACCTCGGGTGGCGCAATGCGTAGTTTCAGCGCGCCGCTCGCGCGGATCGTGTTTCCGATCGCGCCCGGCCAGTCCTGGAGCGAGCGCGCGACGATGGCCGATGGGTACGACAAGAAATTCGTCTGGCAGACCTGGGGCCGCGCGCTGGGCTGGGAGCGCATCAGGACGGCCGCCGGCGAATTCGTTGCGCTGCGCGTGGAGCGGCAGATGAACCTCGGCGACTACGATTACACATTTAGCGACACGCGCGTCGTCGAAACCTATTGGTACGCTCCCGAAGTGAAGCGCTGGGTGCGCCTGGAGCATCGCTACGAACGGGTCGAGCTCCTGGTGAGGCCGCATATCCGGCGCAACCTGTCGGACTGGATTGTTTGGGAGCTGCAGGAGTTCCGGCCGGGCTAGCGCGCCGAAGCTTTCACAGGGGCGCGACGGGCGTACGGAACGGGTAGGGGCCGAGGGCCTCTCTCGGCGGGGCGCCTTCCACCGGCATCGAGATGCGCGCGATCAGGCCGCCACCGGGGCGCGGCAGGAGCTCGAGCCGTCCGCCGTGCAATCGCGCGACGCGATCCACGATCGCAAGGCCCAGTCCCGATCCGCCGGCGCCGCTGCGCGCCTCCTCGAGGCGCGTAAACGGCCGCTTCATGCGCTCGACTTCGGTCTGCGGGATACCGGGGCCGCGATCGCGGACTTCGATCACGGCCATGCCGCCTTCGAGCCGGGTCTCGATTTCTATGGGTTCGTTCGTATATCGCAGGGCGTTGTCGATAAGGTTGGTGATCGCGCGCCGCACGGCCATCTGCGCAAGCGGCAGGCGTATCGAAGCCGATTTGCAATGCACCAGGCCGCGTCCGAGCTTGGAGTAACGCTCGCAGATTTCGTCGACGAGAATTTCGAGGTCGGTGGGCGTTTTCGTTTCGTTCTCGCCTTTCGCGAAGTCGAGAAACTGGCCGATGATCTTGTCCATCTCGTCGATGTCCGCCGCCAGCGCGTCGCGCTCGGCGGGATCGCCGCCAATCATCTCGAGGCCCAGGCGCAGCCGCGCCAGCGGGGTGCGCAGGTCGTGGGAGATCCCCGCAAGGACCATCGCGCGGTCGCGCTCCAGGCGCGCCAGGTCCGCGGACATCTGGTTGAAGGCGACGGCAAGCATGCGGATTTCCGTCGGTCCTTTCTCCGGCGCCGGGTCGGTGCGCTCGCCGCGGCCGACCTTGTGCGCGGCCTGGGTCAGCGCGGCAAGCGGCCGGCTGATGCGCGATGCGATGGCCCATGCGCCGACGAGCGAAAGCAGGAGGGCGAACAGGCCCCATCCGATCCACTGGGTGGCGAAATCGGGCTCGAGGCGGTCGCGCTCCAGCATGACCCAGAACTCGTCGTCGTCGATGTTGAAGCTGACCCAGTAGCCTTCGACGCCATTGCGCGCAAACGCCAGGCGCGTGCGCGGTCCGAGGCTGTCCTTGATGCGCTCGCCGATCAGTTCGAGCAACGCCTCGGATGGCACGGGCTCGAGCTTCTCGTCGGCGGTTCCGGGGTAAACGCGGATGCCTTCGGTCTCGTTGAGATCGAGCAGGAGGTCACGGCGCAGGCGCGGATCGGCATTCACGATCGCGGCGCGCGTGAGGTTGATGATGGTGGTGGTCTGCTGCGCTATCTCGCGCGCGATCGGCTCGCGCTGGTACGTGCGGTAGATCTGGAACCATCCCCCGAGGGACAGCAGAAGCAGCAGGGCGATGAGCAGAAATGAGCGCGCGAGGAGGGAATCCGGTCTCCAGAAAGGCGTCCTGCCGTTCTTGCCATCGCGGTCCGCGGGCGTCGCCGCGGTCACTTCAAATTGCCATCCGGAACGAATACATAGCCGAATCCCCACACGGTCTGGATGAAGCGGGGATGCGCGGGGTCATCCTCCAGGAGTTTGCGCAGACGCGAGATCTGTACGTCGATCGAGCGGTCGAAGACCTCGTATTCGCGGCCGCGCGCGAGCTCCATGAGCTTGTCGCGCGAAAGCGGGGTTTTCGGATTCTGGACGAGGACCTTGAGCACCGAGAATTCGCCGGTGGTCAGCGGCGTGTCCTTGCCGCCCTTGGTCAGCGCGCGGGTGCCGAGATTCAACTCGAATTCGCCGAATTTATGCGTTTCCGTGCTCGAGGCCGGCGCACCGGGAGGACCCGAAGCGGCCTTGCGGCGCAGGACGGCATTGACGCGGGCGACCAGCTCGCGTGGATTGAACGGCTTCGCAAGATAGTCGTCAGCCCCCATCTCGAGGCCGACGATGCGGTCGACGTCGTCGCCCTTGGCCGTGAGCATGATGATCGCCGGCGGCGAATTCTGCGTGCGCAGGCGCCGGCAGATGGACAGCCCGTCTTCACCCGGCATCATGAGGTCGAGCACCAGCAGGTCATAGCGCTCGCGCGAAAGCTGCTTGTCCATTGCCGCAGCATCGCCCGCGGCGCGC
>JANMXB010000437.1:0-10846 GCA_031380765.1 Pseudomonadota bacterium
TTCATGGCCTGCGCCATGAGGATCGGGTTCCTCGCGGCGGCGATGGCCGTGTTCATCAGCACGCCGTCGCAACCGAGTTCCATCGCGATCGCAGCGTCCGAAGCGGTGCCGACGCCCGCGTCCACGAGCACGGGCACAGACGCGCGCTCGATGACGAGCTGAAGGTTCCAAGGGTTGAGGATGCCCATGCCCGAGCCGATGAGGGAGGCCAGCGGCATCACGGCCACGCAGCCGATCTCCTCGAGCATCTTGGCCTGGATCGGGTCGTCCGAGCAGTACACCATCACCTTGAAGCCGTCAGCCACGAGGGTCTTGGCGGCTTCGAGCGTTTCGGGCATGTTCGGATACAGCGAATGCGGGTCGCCCAGTACTTCGAGCTTGACCAGGTCGTGGCCGTCGAGCAGTTCCCTTGCCAGGCGCAGCGTGCGGACCGCGTCCGCAGCCGTGTAGCAGCCAGCCGTGTTCGGCAGGAGGGTGAACTGCGAAAGCGGCAGCGAATCGAGCAGGTTCGGCTCGTTGGGGTTCTGGCCGATGTTCGTGCGGCGGATCGCAACCGTGACAATCTGCGCGCCCGAAGCATCGATGGCCGCGCGCGTCTGGGCGAAATCCTTGTACTTGCCGGTGCCCACGAGCAGCCGCGACTCGTAGGCTTTGCCCGCGATGACGAGTTGATCTTTCATGTTCAGCCTCCACCCACGGCCACGACGATCTCGAGCCTGTCCCCATTGGCCAGGCGCGTGGCGCGATGCACCCCTTTCGGCACGATCTCGCCGTTCCTTTCGACCGCGATCTTCTTGCCGGCGAGCTCGAGCCGCACGATGAGCGTCGCAACGTCCAGCGCTTCGTCGAAACGGTGGGGCGCCCCGTTTACAGTCACTTGTATCATAGGGCGAATGATACCCCGTCAGCAGGCTCACGCAGCGCCGTGCCGCTGGCTTAGAATGCGCCCTCGGGGGGGAAAAGCGGCAATGTCTGCTCCAGCAACGGACACCACGGAAAGCGATCTGTTCGCGGCGCAAAAAGAGCTGCGCGACATGCAGCGGGCAATCGTCGCCCTGCGCGGCGAGCTCGAGCTCTCGCACCTGCGGCGCGAGCAGGAAGTCCAGCAGACCTTCGCCGCGGTGCAGGACGAGATCAAGCTGCTCAAGGCCACGGCGGCGAGCCTTCGGGAGGCCCTCGAACGCGCCGCAATCGACAAGGACGAGCAGGTACAGGCCGCCCGCGCGGCATCGGCGACCGAAGTCGCACAGCTGAAAGCCACTTCCGGCGCGTTGCGCGAGCAGCTCGAGCTCGTACGGATCGACTCGGAGAGCGCGATCCAGGCGGCGCACGCGGCTTCTGCGAACGAAATCACCCAGCTGAAGGCCACCGCCGCGGCTTTGCGCGAGCAGCTCGAGCTGGCGCGGGCCACCGGCGACACTGCCGTACAGGCTGAGCGTCAACGCGCGCAGGATGAGCTCGCCCAACTGCGTGCGGCCATCATCGCGATGCGCGAAACCATGGACAAACACCCAAGAAAGCCATGAACGACACCACACCTCCCGTCGACAAGCCCCGCCGCAAACCCGTCCCGGCGGCGACATCGGCAATGACTGCGACCTCGCAGAAGCGCCGCCTGCGCGAAGTCGAGCTGCTGCTCGAAGTGTCGCGCAAGATGTCGGTGACCGACTCGCTCGACGAAGTGCTCAATACGTTGCTCGATGCCACGACTGCGGAGCTGAACGCGGAGCGCGGGACGCTTTTTCTTAACGACTACGAGACCAACGAGCTTTACTCGCGCGTCGCGCAAGGGTCGTTCCGGCGCGAGATCCGCATCCTCAACACCACCGGCGTGGCGGGCTACGTGTTTACGACTGGCCAGGGCGCCATCGTCCACGACGCCTATGCGGACCCGCGCTTCAACCGTAGCGTCGATGAGCGCACGGGCTACGTGACACGCAACATCCTGTGCGTTCCGATCAAGACCGCCAAGGGCCTCGTCGTGGGCGTGGCGCAGCTGCTCAACAAGAAAAAGGGCAAGTTCACCGCCGCCGACCTCGCGCTCCTCGAGCAGATGGCGGCGCAGGGCGCCGTGGCGCTGCGCAGCGCGCAGGTGGTCGAGCGCGTCGAGCGCGTGAGAAAGCAGGAGCTCGAATTCGTCAACATCGTCTCCGAGATGACCTCCGACATCAAGCTCGGCTCGCTTCTGCAGAAGGTGATGGGCGAGGCGACGCGCATGCTCAACGCCGAGCGCTCGACGCTGTTCCTCAACGACGAAAAGACCAAGGAGCTGTGGTCGGAAGTGGGCCAGGGCCTGGAGTCGCTGCAGATCCGCCTGCCGAACCACCTGGGCATTGCGGGTGCCGTGTTCCAGTCGGGGAAAACCATCAACATTCCGTACGCCTACGCCGATCTGCGCTTCAACCCGGCTTTCGACAAGAAAACAAATTACTTCACGCGCTCGATCCTGTGCGTGCCGGTGGTGAACAAGCAGGGCAAGACCATCGGCGTGACCCAGGTGCTGAACAAGCACGGCGGCCCGTTCTCGAACGAGGATGAGGCGCGGCTGCGCGCATTCACCGCGCAGGTGTCGATCGCGCTCGAAAACGCGAAGCTGTTCGCCGACGTGCAGGCGATGAAGAATTACAACGAGGCCATGCTCGAGTCGATGTCGAACGGCCTGATCACCCTGGATGCACAGGAGCGCGTGGCGACCTGCAACGCGGCGGGCTTGCGCATCCTGCAGACCACTGTGAAGGACATCGTGCATGCGTCGGTGGCCGGGTTCTTCGGCGAAAAGAACGCCTGGGTCCTCGACAAACTCAAGCTCGTGGCCGAGACCGGCGAGCAGCAGATCAGCGTGGACGCGCCGCTTGTGGTCGGGGAGGCGACCCTGTCGGTGAACTTTACCGTGCAGCCGCTGCTCAACGTCGACCAGCAGCGCATCGGCTCGATGATCGTGCTGGAGGACATCAGCTCCGAGAAACGCCTCAAGTCGACGATGTCGCGTTATATGGACCCGGGCATTGCGGATCGCCTCCTCGCCGCGGGCACGGATCTGCTGGGCGGGCAGGACATCGAGGCGACGGTCCTGTTCTCCGACATCCGCGGCTTCACCACCCTGACCGAGCAGCTCGGCCCGCAGGGGACGGTGGCGTTGCTCAATGAATACTTCACGCTGATGGTCGACTGCCTGCAGAAGGAAGAAGGCATGCTCGACAAGTTCATCGGGGACGCGGTCATGGCGGCATTCGGGATCCCGGTCCCGCACGAAGACGATCCCGACCGCGCCGTGCGCACGGCGATCGCGATGCTCACTTCGCTCGAAAAATGGAACCAGCAGCGCGCCAGCGAAGGCAAGCTTCCGGTCAACATCGGTATCGGCCTCAACAC
The DNA here is from genome assembly GCA_031380765.1 of Pseudomonadota bacterium. Classification (GTDB taxonomy): domain Bacteria; phylum Pseudomonadota; class Gammaproteobacteria; order Burkholderiales; family SG8-39; genus SZAS-79. Next base: position 3,373 of record JANMXB010000437.1, read on the forward strand.
CGACCGCGTAGTGTCGGGCAACATCGGCTCGCAGAAGCGCATGGATTTCACGATCATCGGCGACGGGGTCAACCTGGCCGCGCGTCTGGAGTCGGCGTGCAAGCAGTACGGCGCCAAACTCCTCATCAGCGAATTCACCTTCCACAAGCTCAGGGGCACCTACCGCACGCGCGAGATCGACCTGGCGGTGGTCAAGGGCAAGACGAAGCCGGTGGCGGTGGTAGAGGTCCTCGATTTCCACACGGAAGAGAGCTTTCCGAACATCGTCAGCGTGCTCGGCCTGTTCAAGGACGGCCTGGCCACCTACCGTGCCCGCAGATGGGAGGACGCCACGCGCCTCTTCCGCGAAGCCCTCGAGCTCAACCCGAACGACAAGCCCAGCCTGATCCACATCGAGCGCAGCCGGTATCTGAAAGACAATCCGCCGCCCGACGACTGGGATGGAGCTTGGGTGCTGGAGAGCAAGTGAAACGCCGCGGGGCGGCTGACCAATCGCCGCGGTGACCGGCCCCGACAGACCAATGGACGACGGCCTCCCGGCGTATATCGGCTTTGCCGGCCTGTGGCGGCTGGAGTTGTCCGGAATGGCGCCCGATCGCGTTGGCCCGCTCCTGGAGGCCCGCGTTGCGCGCGATCCCGGTAACGCCGCGGCGATGATGGATATCGCGACGCTCTTGATCCTCACGCTGCGACCCGAAAATCGCGAGATTGCGTTCGCAATGCAGGCCAGAGCGCTCGATATACAGCAGGTGTACCGGCTTGCGGCGGCGCGCGAGCCCGCCGGGGTCAAGGTGCTCGCGATCGCAAGCACCGGCGACATGACTGCCGTGACGCCGCTCGATTGCCTGCTGGAAGATTCGGATGTCGAACTGCTGATGCTCTACGTGCGCCCGGGCAGGACAATGCCTGCCGAGTTGCCGGACCATGACCTCGTATTCGTAGCCGTGGGGGAGTCCGGGGCGAACCGCCCGGCTCTCGAACAGCTCAGGCAATTCGCGCGATCTTCACCCAGGCCGGTGCTGAATTTGCCGGGCCAGATCCTGAAATTGTCGCGCGACAGCGTGTCCGGGGCGCTGCGGCGGATTCCAGGTGTTGCGATGCCGTTGACGGCGAGCGTCGACCGGGAGATGCTGGCTCGCGTCGGCCGATCTGAAATCCCGCTTGCGCAGGTTCTGGACGAGGGCGCTTTCCCTGTCATCGCCCGGCCTGTCGATTCGCAAGGGGGCAAGGATCTCGCCTGGCTGGACGGTCCGACGGCCGTCACTGCGTATCTTGATGCGACTGCGCCGGAGGCCTTCTTCATCTCGCGCTTCATCGACTACAGCGACGCGGACGGCTTGTTCCGCAAATACCGCGTGGTCATGATCGATGGGCGGCCGTTCGCATGCCACATGGCGATCTCAAGAAACTGGATGATCCACTATGTGAATGCCGACATGGACCTGGATGCGGGAAAGCGCGAGGAAGAGGCGCGCTTCATGGCGACGTTCGACGCCGGATTTGCGGCCCGGCATGAGCGCGCGTTGCGCGGCATCGACGCAGCGATGGGGCTGGACTATTACGCGATCGACTGCGCGGAAACGGCGCAAGGCAGCCTGCTGGTCTTTGAAGTCGACACGGCGATGCTCGTCCACGCCATGGATCCGGCCGATCTCTATCCCTACAAGCAGCCCCAGATGCGCAAGGTTTTCGCGGCTTTTCGGGCGATGCTTGAAAGGCGGCGCAACGCCGGGCGCAAATAAAAAAGGCTGGCCGCGAAGCGGTCAGCCTTTTCGGGATCCTGCAGGTACTAGCGGATTCTGTTCAGATCCGAATCCGAGAGGGAAGCGAGCAATTCCATGAACCCGGGAGCGGCCGGCTTGCTCGAGGCCATCTGATCGGTTTCAAGCGCCTGATCGAACGCGCGCGAGCGCACCACCAGCGTGAAACCCCTGCTGTTCGCGTTCATGCTGCGTCCGCGCAGATCCATGAACCTGCCGCCGATGCTGTGGCCGGCGAGATCCCTGATGATCGCTCCGCCGCGCGCCGGTTCCTCGTAGCCTACGATCATGCCTGAGTCGCCGAGGATCGGCGTGAAGAGGGCCACCTGCGCCACCACTTCACCGGTTTCCGCGTTGCGCAGCATCTGCTTGTAGCCAATGACGTGACCCTGGTCGTTCTTGACCAGTTTCTTGCTCAAGGGTCCGCTCTTGCTCAGCGGGCCGTAGTCGGCAAGCGTTGAGCAACCGCCCATCGCGAAAGCCGCCGCAAGTATCACTGTCCTGGCAATCAACTTGGCACTCATGTTCTGCTCCTGTTTCGCTGACTAACCCCCGTACGAGACGAACTGTACGCCCGCGATCCAGATAGCGATAGGAAAAACTGCCGTTTTTTGCCAATTTTAAAAATTGAGGTGAATTCCACAGTTTTGATATAAATATATGAAATATATGATGTTTTTACTCTTACAGCTGTGGGAAAAAGCGCCGTTTGTCGTCTGGGCCGACGATGAACGGTAGTCGCACGCTGCCTCGGTCGCGTTCGGCGTGTTCTATGGCAAAGGTTCTTGCATTCAGGGTGCTTTAAAATTCGCGCCACGCGCGGGTGTAGTTCAATGGCAGAACGGCAGCTTCCCAAGCTGCATACGAGGGTTCGATTCCCTTCACCCGCTCCACTTGCGCGCGTCCGGCGCAACTGACGGTAGACTCTGCCTGCAACCAACTGCGCGCATGAACCCCGTCGACATCAGCCAATTCACCACCGCCATGCGGCGCGCGGCCACCCCCGTTTCGGTGGTCACCACGGACGGATCCGCCGGGCGATCGGGCGTGACGGTCAGCTCAATCTGCACCGCATCGGCCGACCCGCCCCAGATCCTGGTTTGCGTTCACCTCGGCGGGCCGACGGCAGCGGCACTGCGCGCAAACAAGTGCTTTGCCGTGAACATCCTCGACCGCAAGCACCGGCATGTGGCCGACTCATTCGCCGGCAGGATCGAGCGCTGGCGCGGCGACCGGTTTGCGTGCGACACATGGACCTCGATCGCCACGGGCGCACCCGTGTTGTCCGACGGGCTCCTCGTACTCGATTGCGAATTGACTCAGGAACTGGTCGTTTCGACCCACGCCGTGTTCGTAGGTACGGTCGTCGGCCTGCAATCGCGCGAGGGCGCGCCGCTCCTCTATTCGGACCAGGCGTACCGGACACTGGAAAACCACTGGCAGATCCCCAGCGAGGACATCCAGCTATGACTTTCTCCGTAATCGCGCGCTGCGCTGAGACCGGCCGGTTCGGCGTGGCCGTGACTTCTTCGAGCATCGCGGTCGCCAGCCGTTGCGGGCGCTGGGCGCGCGCCGGGGTCGGAGCCGTCGCCACGCAGAACATCACCGATCCCGCGCTCGGCCAACTCGGCCTGGACCTGCTCGCGGAAGGCTATGGGGCCGAAGCGGTGCTGCGCTCGATCGTCGCGGCGCGTCCATTCGCCGAATTCCGCCAGCTTGCGGTGGTCGACGTGAACGGCGCGACTGCGAGCTATTCGGGCGCCAAGTCTCTCGGGCGGTACAAGGAGAAGCACGGCAAAGACTGCGTTGCCTGCGGAAACCTGCTGGCCAACGATTCCGTGCCCGCCGCAATGGTCGAGAAATTCGAGAGCGATCCGGGTAGGCATCTCGGTGAGCGCCTGCTCGCCGGCCTCGTTGCCGGCCTCGAGGCCGGCGGGGAGACTGGACCCGTGCGCTCGGCGGGCCTGTACGTGGTTGACCGCTTCGTCTGGCCGGTCATCGATCTCAGGGTCGACTGGCACGACATGCCGCTCGCGGAGCTGCAAACCGTATTCGCGGAATATTTCCCGCAGATGAACGACTACATCCAGCGCGCGGTCGACCCGACCCAGGCGCCCGGATACAAGTGAAACCGGCGTGAGTACACCAGCACCCAATTCGGTCTACTTTCTCAACGGGCCCAACGCGAATCTATACGGGCTGACGGACAAGGGCACGTACGGCACCGATACCTTCGAGACCCTGCGATCGCGCTGCGAAGCGCAAGCGCAGCGCTTGTCGATCGCGCTGACTTTTCGCCAGAGCAACGCCGAAGGCCAGCTCATCGACTGGGTGCAGGAGGCGATCGGCAAAGCAGAAGGGGTCATCATCAACGGCGCCGGACTCACCTATACCTCCATTGCCTTGCTCGATGCATTGCTGGCCTATCCCGGCCCGGTGGTGGAAGTGCACATGAGCAATATCTACCGGCGCGAGCCGTTCCGGCACCACTCCTTTATTTCGAAGGCGGCCACCGGAATCGTCGCGGGCCTCGGCGCCGACGGTTACGAGCTTGCGGTCGCGGCGATGCGCCGCCTGCTGGACCGGAAAAAATAATGGCACTTCTCTTCTACAGCCAGTTCGACGATCCGGCGGACTGGGGAAGGCACCTGCGCGATGCCGTGCCGGGCCTGGATTTCCGTGTCTGGCCCGATGTCGGGAATCCCGCCGATATCGAATCGGCGCTGGTGTGGAAAGCCCCGGAAGGCGAGCTGCGCAAATTCCCCAATCTCAAGCTCATCATCAACCTCGGCGCGGGCGTCGATTCGATCGTCAAGGACCGCTCGCTGCCGGCCGGCATTCCGATCGTGCGTATCGCCGATCCTGAGATGAGCCGCATGATGGCGCAGTTCGTCCTTGCCGCCGTCCTGCGCCATTACCGCGATTTCGTGTCCTTTGCGCGCGCGCAAAAGGAGCGGCGCTGGCATTACATCCATCCCAGGGAAGCGCCGACGTGCAGCGTTGGCGTGATGGGTCTGGGCAATCTCGGCGCGATGGCGGCGCACGAGCTCGTCCGTCAGGGATTCAAAGTCTCGGGATGGGCGCGCTCGCCCAAGAAGCTCGAGGGCGTCGAGTCGTTTCACGGCGAAGCCGGATTCGCTACGTTTCTCGCGGAGAGCGAGATCCTGGTGGTGATGCTGCCCCTTACGCCGGAAACCGAAGGCATCCTCGACGCGAGGGCGCTCGGGATGCTCCCGCGCGGCGCAAAAATCATCAATGTGGGCCGCGGCAGGCTCGTCGACGAGAGCGCGCTGATCGCAGCCATCCGCTCGGGCCGGATTGCAGAAGCGACGCTGGATGTTTTCCAGACCGAGCCCCTGCCGGCCGAATCGCCGCTTTGGGCTTTCGACCAGGTTCTCGTGACCCCGCATCTCGCGTCGGTTGCGATTCCGCGCACGGCGGCGCGTCAGGTGGCAGAAAATCTGCGTCGCTTGTCGGCTGGAGAGCCGCTCATCAACGTCGTCGATCCGCTACGCGGTTACTAGCGCTGCCGCGCCTCCTGGGCGCGGACTGCATCAATTTCGGCCAGACTTCGGCGAAATGTTCCTTGGCGAAATTGGCGAACAACGTCACTACCGGGCGCGTCGCGAGCTTCTTCAGGCGCAGGCTGACGACCAGGATGTTGGGCAACTCCTCCGCGATCGGTACCGCCACCACCTTGTTTCCGTCGTAGGTCCAGGGCAGGCGAGGGATCGCGTTGAGGATGCCGAACCCGAGGCCCCGTGCGGCCAGGCCGCGAACCATCTCGTACGAGCGCGTCCGGTGCGCCACGCGCGGCTCGATCTTTACGCTGCGAAACAGCGACAGGAAATAGTCTCGCGTATGCGGCAAGTCGAGCAGAATCATGGGCGCGCCGGCCAGCTCCTTCAAGCTAATGCGCCGGCGGCGGGCAAGAGGGTGATCCTGCGCGAGGATGATGCGTGGCGGGAGTTCCGCAAGCACTTCGGCTTCGAATTCGTCTGATAAACCGTAGGCGTAGCTGAGCGCCACTTCGGAGCGCCCACTTCTCAGGTCGTCCAGCACTTCGGCCTGGTTGCCCTCCTCGATACTCAGGGCGATGTCCGGATAGCGCGCCGCGAACCCCGACAACAGTCCAGGCAGCAGGAAGGGGGCGAGGGTAATGAAGCATCCAGCGCTGACCTCGCCGCGCTGCGCACCTCCCATGGCGCCGGCGAACTGCTCAAGCTCCCTCGCATGCGCGAGCAGCGTCCTGGCCTGGACGAGCAGTCGATCGCCCGAAAGGGTCAACGACAAGCCTTTGGCATGGTGGCGCACGAACAGCTGCACCTTGAGGTCGGCCTCCAGCCGTGCGATGGCGGCCGAAATCGACGGCTGCGAGATTCGCACCTGCCGCGCGCCGGAGGTGATGCTGCCGGCTTCGGCAGCCGCGACGAAGTAGCGCAGGGCGCGCAGCGACAGGCGGGCGGGACGGTTATCGGCATCTTGCATAGGAATATCCTATACAGTTGACCAGGAAAAAGTATTTTATCCGATGCTGGTCCGGGGCTAACTTGGCCCCTTCCATTTCCACCCCGGAGTCCCCCCCATGCTGCGTACCGGCGAGCAATACAAGGAAGGCATCCGCGACGGCCGCGAAGTCTGGATCGACGGCGAGCGCGTGAAGGACGTCACCAGCCATCCGGCCTTCAGGCCCATCGTCGACGTCAAGGCGCGGATGTACGACATCCAGCATGAGCCCGCGCACAAGGATGTGTTCGGCTACAGCGAAGGCAGGGAGCGCAATCCTGTCCTGCTCAAACTGCCGCACACGCAGCAGGACTGGTGGGATAAGTGGAACGCCCTCGATGTTTTCTTCAAGGACATCAAAGGCGTTGTTACGCGCACGGGTGACGAGACGGTGGGAGAAATGTGGTCCCTCTACGACGGCCGCGACGTGCTCAACAAGATCGATCCGCGCTTCGCGCTGAATATCGATACCCATATCAAACGCGTACTTGTCGACGACGTATTCCACGTCTCGGCCAACACGGACCCCAAAGGCGACCGCTCCAAGCGCCCGCAGGACCAGGACCCGGACATGCTGTGCCACGTGGTCAAGGAGACCGACAAGGGCATCATCATCCGCGGTGCCAAGTACGAGACCGCCGCTGCCTACGCCGACCAGGCATTCCTCAAGCCCACGGTGGGCGCGTGGTCCGACGAGAAACTCTCCGACTACGCCCTGGGGTGCATCGTGAAGATGGGCGCGCCGGGTGTGAAGCACATCTGCCGCTCGGGTTTTACCGGGCGCGGCTCGAAGCAGGATTACCCGATCAGCAACAGGTTCGACGAAGTCGACACGCTGATGGTGCTCGACAACGTGCTGATCCCCTGGGAAGACGTGTTCTTCCACCGCTTTACCGAGGGCGCGCGCTACATTCGCGGCACATTGCACCGGTATTCGGCATTCCCGTACGTGCTCCGGATTCTCTATACAGCCGACATGATGATTGGCGCGGCGATGTGGAACTGCAAGCAGACGGGCCTGGACAAAATGCAGTCGGTGAAGGAAAAGCTCGCCGACATGGTCGCGTATCGCGAAGGCATCCGCGCCCACCTTGCCGCCTCGATTGCGCTTGCCGAGAAGAGTCCCGGCGGGCTGCTGATGCCCAACCAGTCTCTGCTCTATGCCGGCCGGATTCACGCATGCTCGAACCTTCCGCAGATCATGCACA
>JANMXB010000447.1:0-10609 GCA_031380765.1 Pseudomonadota bacterium
GCGAGCGTCTGACCGGGCTTCGCGGGCGCGAGCGCGGTCAAGCGGGCACCCGCTCCCGGCGCAGGGCCAGCCAAAGCGCTGCCGCGCCAACAATGGCGAGCAGGGGAAGCGCGAGCAGGTTCACCTTGTTCCAACCGGCGCCGGTGACGAGCATTCCCGATGTAAGGGACGAGATCACCATCATCACGAAGATGCACATGTCGTTCGCACCCTGCGCCTTGGCCTTTTCTTCGGGGCGATAGGTCTCGGTGAGCAGGGTCGTGCCGCCGATGTACATGAAGTTCCAGCCGATCCCAAGCAAAACCAGCGAAATCCAGAAATGAGGAACGTCGATCCCGTTGAGCGCTACCGCGACGCAGGCCACGTTGAGGACCGCCCCCGTCAAAATGATGTTCAGCACGCCGAAGCGCTTGATCAGCGATCCCGCAACCAGCGAGGGAGCGAACATTGCGATGACATGCGAGGAGATGACGAAGGCCGCGTCCCCGAACGGATGGCCGCACAGGCCCATTGCGATCGGCGTGGCCGTCATGAGCAGGTTCATGACCCCGTAACCGACGGCGCCGGAGAGGACCGCGACAAAAAACTTGGGCTGCATTGCGATCTCGCGCAGGGGACGGCCGCCACTTGCCTGCTCCGCGGCCGTCGGATCGGGAATCCGGGTCCGGGCGAGCAGCGCAATGGTTATGACGCAGTACAGAATCGGAACCAGGTAGGCCCCAAGGAAACGCTCCGCGAACGCGTCGACTGAAAAGCGGCTCAGCCCCGGTCCGATGATGCCGCCGACAAGGCCGCCCGCAAGCACGAGGGAAATCGCGCGCGCCTTGTAATCCGGGGGCGACACATCGGCTGCGGCGAAGCGGTAATACTGCCCGGTGGCGTTGGAGGCGCCGAAGATCAGCGTGCCGAAGCACAGGAGCCAGAAATTGTGCAGGCCCATGGCAAGTGCGCAGACCATGGCGGCCGCGATCCCAGTCCAGGCGCCCGCCATCAGGCCCTGGGTTCGTCCGGCGCGCCTCATGTAAAGGGACGCAGGCATGGTGGCGATCGCACCTCCGAGCACCCATGTCGTGACTGGGAGCGTGCCCAGTGCCGGATTTGTGGCAAGCGCCATGCCTGCCAGACCGTTGATCGACGCCAGGGTGGAACTGCTGCTGAACAGCATTGCCTGGCAGGCGGCCAGCAAGGCGACGTTGCGGCGCGTACTGGTCATATATACAGTATCATTCCAGGAAGCGATCAAAGGCGAGCGAAACCGCATTCTACCGACCGTACCGATGCCAAACGACCAACGCAGCGAAATGCGCTCAATCACTCTGCACGCGGCGCGCGCCGATTCCATCGAGAAATCGCGCGGCGCGACACATGCGCCTCAAGGGCGCTTCGAACAGGAGGAGCGCGAGGCGTTCGACGACGGCTGGACGCCGGAAGACGAGATTACGTCGCCGCGCGAGACGACGATCACCGAGGAGCGCGCGCGCTCGATCATCTCGAAGAACGACTCGCCGGACGTGCCCTTTACCCATTCGATCAACCCGTATCGCGGATGCGAGCATGGCTGCATCTATTGCTATGCGCGCCCGAGCCATTCGTACCTCGAGCTGTCGCCCGGGCTGGACTTCGAAACGAAGCTGTTTGCCAAGACCAACGCGGTCGAGCTGCTGCGCAAGGAGCTCTCTGCTCGCGGCTATGCGCCAAGCCCGATCGCGCTGGGCGCCAACACGGATTGCTATCAGCCGGCCGAGCGCACGTACCGTCTGACCCGCGGCATCCTCGAGGTGCTCGCCGAATGCAACCACCCCGTCACGATGGTCACCAAGTCCGCCCTGGTTGAGCGGGACCTCGACCTTCTCGCCCCGATGGCGAAAAAAAATCTCGTCAAGGTGTTCGTGTCGATAGGCAGTCTGGACAGGAGCCTCGCCCGGCGGCTCGAGCCGCGCGCGGCCAGCCCGCAAAGGAGGGTCGACACGCTGCGCGCCCTATCTTCGGCCGGCGTGCCTTGCGGGGTGATGGTTGCGCCGATCGTCCCGGCGCTTTCGGACAAGAGCATCGAGGAAGTCCTCGAAGCTGCCGCGTCTGCGGGGGCGCAATCCGCCGCCTATATCGTCATGCGGCTGCCGCATGAACTCAAAGACCTTTTTCGCGACTGGCTGGCGGCCCACTATCCGCTGCGCGCGGAACATGTCATGAGCGTCGTGAACCAATTGCGTGGCGGGCGGGACAACGACCCGCGTTTCGGCGAGCGCATGACGGGCACTGGACTGTTTGCCGACCTGCTGGGGCAGCGCTTCGCCATCGCGTGCAGGCGTCTCGGCCTCGACGGACGCGACCAGGGAGGACGCCAGCCGCCGCACCTCGATACGACGCAATTCAGGCCGCCGTCCGCGGCCGGCCAGTTGAGCCTGTTCTGAAGCGGCTGCGGCAAAACGGCCTCCCTCGCCGGCGGTGGGACTGCTAGTCTGCCGTTCGTGTCTGCCCCGGCCTCGCCCCTCCCCAAGCGCGATGCGCGCATAGAACGCCTGCTCACCGCGCCGATCGCCCCGACGGTGCTGCGGCTGGCCGCGCCCGGAATTGGGCTGGTGGCCTTCCAGTCGGCGGTCAGCATCACGGATGCGTTCTTCGTCGGACGGCTTGGCACCGCTCCGCTGGCCGGGCTGTCGCTGGTCTTTCCGCTTCTCATGCTTCTGCAGATGATGTCTGCGGGCGCAATGGGCGGCGGGGTCGCTTCGGCGATCGCGCGCTCGCTTGGCGCGGGAAACGAGAAAGCCGCGCGGTCGCTCACGGTCCACGCCATAGTCATCGGAATCGCGTTCGGGCTGGTGTTCACCCTGTGCATCCTCGCCGCGGGTCCGCTCATCTACCGCTTGCTGGGCGGCAAGGAGACCGTGCTTGACGAAGCGCTTTCCTATTCCAACATCCTGTTCGCGGGAGCCGTGCTGGTCTGGCTCGCCAACACGCTGGCAAGCATCCTGCGCGGGTCGGGCAACATGGTGGTTCCCGCTGTGGTGCTGGCCGGCGCGGCGCTTCTGCACATCCCGCTTTCGGGGATGCTCGTTCTCGGCGGCGGGCCGTTGCCGGCGCTTGGCATAGCCGGCGCCGCCGTCGCCTATGTGGTCAATTTCGCACTTGCCTCGATCGCGATGCTCGCTTACCTGCTGCGCCCGGGAAGCCGTCTCAAGCCGGCGCGCGACGATCTGCGGCTGAATGCGCGCATGTTCTGGGAAATCCTGCGCGTTGGCGCCGTGTCTTCGGTGAACGCGATGCTCACCGTGCTGACCGCCGTGCTGCTCACGGGACTGGTCGGAACCTTCGGAACCGCGGCGCTTGCCGGGTACGGGGTTGGCGTGCGGCTCGAATTGATGCAGGTTCCGCTGGTGTTCGCGATTGGCCAGGCGCTGGTGGCCCACATCGGCACAAATATCGGCGCGGGCCGCATCGAGCGCGCCAAACGGATCGCATGGACAGGTGCCTCGATCGCCGCGTGCGTGGGGCTCGCCATTGGCGCGTTCGTCGCAGCTTTCCCCCTCGCCTGGGCGGGCCTGTTCAGCAGCGACCCGGCAGTGCTCGAAGCATGCAGCCAGTACCTGCAGCGGGTGGGACCGTGTTATCCGTTCCTGTCGGTAGGCGTGGCGCTCTATTTTGCGTCGCAGGGCGCCGGCCGCATGGGGATGCCGCTGCTGGCTGGAGTATTCCGGCTGCTGATCGCAAGCCTGGGGGGATTCGCCGCGATCCGCGCGGGTGCTCCGGTTTCGGCCGTCTTCTATGTCATCGCAGGCGCGATGTTCGTTTACGGAAGTTTCACCGCATGGGCGGTACTGCGCGCCGACTGGTCGCAGCACCGCTGACCGCGCTGTTGTCCGGCATCCAATCCCGCAGGTTTGATTGCGAATCTCAACGAAATTCACAATCTATCAATTGCTTAACGCGAGACCGCCGCCTCCCGGAAAAATTCGATCAGCGCGTCTAGGGTCGCGTCGGGCGCTTCGGCCATGAGCGAATGGCCGGAAGGCCGGATCGTCACCGACGCGACTGTGCGAAGTGCCTGCAGGAGGGATGCGGCCGCTTTGGGCGGGGTCATCATGTCCCGCCCGCCCGTAATCACCAGCGCGGGACACCTCACCATCGCCGCGCTCTCGAGTCCGCGTGCATAGTCCTTGCACGCCTTGAGATCGATATGGAGCACACCAGGCGCCAGGCGGGCGAGCCGCGCCAGCGTGTCTCCGTACATCCACATGCCCGGATTCGGATTACCGCCAAAAGGAACCTGCGGCGCGTGACCCCAGATCGTCTCCATGTCGTAGGCGCTTTGATCGTTTGCGCGCGCAGCCTCGAGGAACGCGTCGGACACATTCATGGGAAAAGCGGTGCCCACCAGCGCAATGCGCTCGACCCGCCCCGGTTGCCGTGCCGCGCATTCAAGTGCAACGAGCGAACCCAGGCTGTGGCCAACCACGCTTGCCTTGGCAATCCCGGCCGCATCGAGCAACCGCATTACCCAGTCGGCGCCTTCTGCGACGCTGCCGACGGGCGGACCTTCGGAGCGGCCGTGCCCAGGCAGGTCGCAGGCGAGCACGTTCCATCCGTGATAGCCGAAATAGCGGCTCTGCAATCCCCACCAGCTATGGTCGAGGCCGGCGCCGTGGACGAACACAATGGCCGGCTTGGCCGGGTCCAGCGCATGCGCCGCCGTATAGGCGTAGGCCCTTCGTGCATCGACAATGAAATCCATCGCGGGGTCCTATTTCATCGCGCGCTGCGCATCTTTGAGCGCGCGCCCGAGGTCGTCGATCAGGTCGCCGGCGTCTTCCAGCCCGATGGACAGCCGGACTGTGCCCGCTGCGATTCCGGCACCCTTCAGCGCCGCGTCATCCATGCGGTAGTGCGTTGTCGAGGCCGGATGGATCACCAGCGATTTGGCGTCGCCCACATTGGCCAGATGCGAAAAAATGCGCAGGCCTTCGATGAATCGCTTCCCGGCCAGCCGGCCGCCCTTCATGTTGAACGAGAACACCGCGCCGCATCCCTTGGGCAGAAGTTTTTGCGCCAGGGCATGGTCGGGATGGGACGCCAGCTCGGGATAACCGACCGACTCGACCATCGGATTTTCCGCCAGGAATGCGACTACTTTGCGCGTATTCTCGACGTGGCGCGGCATGCGCAGATGCAATGTCTCTATGCCCTGCAGGATCTGGAAGGCGTTCATCGGGGCCATACAGGCACCGAAATCGCGCAGACCCTCGCGCCGGGCGCGCAGGAGAAAGGCGCGCGTACCCGATTCCTCTTCGAAATCCATGTTGTGGAAGCCCGCATACGGCGCGGTCAGCTGCGGAAATTTGCCCGACGCCTCCCAGTCGAACCGGCCCGAATCGACCAGTACGCCGCCGATCGCGACCCCGTGGCCGCCAAGAAACTTCGTCGCCGAGTGATAGAGCAGGTCGGCGCCCAACGCGAAAGGCTGCATCAGGTAGGGTGTCGTGAAAGTCGAATCCACGAGGAGGGGAAGACCGTGTTCGTGCGCAATGGCCGAAACCGCAGGAATGTCGAGCACGTCAAGGCCGGGATTGCCCAGCGTTTCGCCAAACAGCAGCCGCGTATCCGGACGGATCGCCGCTTTCCAGGCAGCCAGATCGCGCGGATTCACGAAAGTCGTGGCGATTCCGAACCGCTTGAGCGTGTAGCCGAGCAAATTGTGCGAACCGCCATACAGCGAGTTCGATGCGACTACGTGATGGCCCGCGTCGAGAATCGTGACCACGGCGAGATGCAGTGCCGCCTGGCCGCTCGCGACCGCTATGGCGCCTGCCCCGCCTTCGAGCGCGGCGACACGCTCTTCGAGGACCGCGACGGTGGGATTCGAGATGCGCGAATAGATGTGGCCGGCGCGCTCCATGTTGAACAGCGACGCCGCGTGGTCGGAGTCGCGGAAAACGTACGACGTCGTCTGGTAGATCGGCACCGCGCGGCTGCCGGTGGTGGGGTCGGGCGATTGCCCGGCGTGCAGCGAGAGCGTGTCGAAGCCGGGATATTTCGGGCCTGCCATGGGATCCCCCAAAACAAAAACGCCCCCGGCCGGGGGCGTGGCCGGGCAAAGATTTCTAGTGCAGGTTCTTGCGGTTGGGCGTGCGCGTGTACGTTTCGAATGCGCGTTCCGGCTTTCTGGGCTGATTTTCCTTCTCTTTCCAGTCGCGATCGAACAGGTCGTTGACGACCGCAAGCGCCTCATCGACCCGGGATTTCTCGAACTGCCGGCCCAGCATGGCGCTTACGTCTTCGATCATGCAGCGGCGCTGCGCCTCGTGGATCGCCTGCGCGGTGGGGCCGACGAAAAGCAACTGGCCCTCCTGTTCCCCGCTGTCCTGGTAGATCGTCACGTCGACTTCCACGGCTTCCTCGGCATAGGGTCCGAGCGTGTCGAGCGCCGCTTCGAGCACTTTCTGGAAGCTGCGGCCGATCTCGCCGGTCCAGCACAGGTACAGCATGCGGTTCGGCTCGTCGTATTCGATCCCCGGTTCCTCGGGTTCGAGGCTTTTCACGTCCTCGATACTGTCGGCATCCAGGTAATCGAGCCAGGGCGAAAGCGCCGTTTCGAGCTGCTTGCGCGCTACGCCTTCAAGGATCGGAATGTCTGCGTGGACGTGTACTTCCATCCGCATGGCGGCGTCCTCGTATGGGGTAGAAAAGAATGTGGATTCTATCACGCACCCCGCTGCCGGCTCCCCGGTCAACCCAGCGGACGTGAGGGCGTTCAGTAGGTAACACGGGACTTCAGCCGGCCCGGAGGTTCCGCTACGGCACAAAGATTGCTTTACCGAGGATGTCGAACGGACTTTGCGCACCGCCCATAGCACCACTAGAGGAGTTTTGTCATGAATGCCATGAATGTCCTATACGACAGCAAGCATTTTTACATGGCGGAATTCCCCGGTTGCGAAGGCATCGAGCTGGTGGACAAGTCCGCCGGGAGGGTCGGCTTTCTCGAGGGGGACGTCGCGCTGAAGCTGAGGGCTTCGATGCTGCACCTGTTTTCCGACAGCCCCACGGTCGAGTCGGTCGACGAGTTTCTGGAGGCCTACGACGCGCTCCTCACGAACCCCGTAGTTTTGCACTAAAGCTCGGGAACGCACCGAATTTGGCTTAGCATGGGCGCCGCCTTGAACGCGCCCATGGTCACCAACCGAGTCCTTCCCGATTACAGCGGCGGCGGCCTGCTCAATCTCATTGCGAGTTGCGCCGTTTCGCGCGGCGGGGCCTCGCGGCACGCTCCATTGGGAGCCCTGCCACCCTCGAAACTCGCGGGAGCGCGCAACGTGCTCCTGCTCCTCATCGACGGCCTCGGCTACAACTACCTGACGAGCCGCGGCGTCGGCGGAGCGCTCGCCCCCCGGCTGGCGGGCCGGATCACTTCCGTTTTTCCGTCGACCACGGCGAGCGCCATAACCACCACCTTCACCGGACTCGCCCCGGCGGAGCACGGACTCACCGGCTGGTTCACCTGGTTCCCCGAGGCTGACACGATCGCAGCCGCCCTGCCCTTCACGCCGCGCGGGACGGGCGAGTCGCTTGAAGCGCGGGGAATAGCACCGGCCACGATTTACCGTGGCAAGCCGATCTTCGACACGCTCGATGCCGATTCATTCGTCGTGTCCTATCGCCCGATCATCGATTCGAACTACAACCGCCATTTCTGTGGCTCCGCCAGGCGGCTGGCCTACGACGACCTTGGCGGATTCGTCGCCCAGACCGAAGCAGCGGTCAAGTCCGGCGACGCACGCAAGTTCATCTACGCCTACTATCCGGAATTCGACACCACTTCGCACCGCTTTGGCGTCGCGAGCGATCAAACCGCGGCCGTGTTTGCCGCCATCGAGGTGGCCTTTGCCGACCTGATCCGGCGGCTTGCCGGCACCGATACCGTCGTCATCCTCACTGCCGATCACGGGTTCATCGACTGTCCGGTGGAAAAAGCACTCGACACTGCCGACTGCCCCGGGCTGACTGCCTTGCTTGCGCGGCCGCTCACGGGCGAGCGCCGCGTCGCGTTCTGCCACGTGCTGCCGGGAAAGCAGGAAGAATTCGCGGCGCGCGCTTCGCAGTGGCTGGAGGGAAAAGCCGATGTCATCCCCGGCCGGATGCTGATCGACGAGGGCTGGTTCGGAAGCGGCGACCTGCACCCCCGCATCGCCGAGCGGCCAGGCGATTTTGTCCTCATGATGCGCGAGCCTTACACGGTCAAGGACTGGCTGCCTGGCGAGCCGCGTCATCTGCATATCGGCAACCACGGCGGGATGTCGGCCGACGAAATGCATATCCCACTGGTGGTTGCGCGGTGCTGAAAAATCTCGGCGATCTCGCCGACCCAACCAAGGATCCCGCCAGGGTCGCCCTCATCGACTGCCTGGACTGGGACCAGCCGCGCGAATATACCCACGGGGAAATCGACCGCCTGACGGACGCATGCGCGCGTGGCTTGTCGGGTCGCGGGCTCGAGCGTGGAGAGTCGGTAGCGATCCTCTCCGCAAACCGCGCCGAATTCCTGATTGCCTATTTCGGCATCATGCGAGCGGGCCTGGTGGCGGTTCCGGTCAACCATAAATTTCCGCGCGACACGATCGAGTTCGTGCTGCGGGATTCCGGTACACGACTTGCATTCAGCGATCGGGCGCGGCGCGCTTCGATCCCTGCGGATCTGCCCGTCATCGACTTCGATGCGGACGGCGGCGCGGATTCCCGTTGGACATCGTTCCTCGACGCCGGCGATTTCACGACCGTCGTGCCGGAGCCGAACGAAACCGCAATGATCCTGTACACCTCGGGGTCCACCGGCCGGCCCAAAGGCGTGCCCCTGTCGCACGCGGGACACCTATGGGCCGTCACCAGCCGGTTGCGCGGCGGGCCCTACGACAACGATCGCCTGATCGTAGCCGCGCCGCTTTTTCACATGAATGCGCTCGGCACATCGAAGTTTGTGTTCGCCGCGCACGCGAGCATGGTTCTGCTGCCGCAGTTCGATGCGCGCAAGTACATAGAGTCGATCGGACGTTTCGGCGTCACCTGGCTGACATCGGTGCCCACCATGCTTGCGATGGCGATTCGCGAGCACGATGCGCTTGCGCATGCCGATCTCACCAGGGTGCGCTATGTCCGCATGGGTTCGGCACCGACCACGCAGAAGCTCATCGACACCATCAAGCGCACGTTCCCTAACGCCGTAGTTTCGAACGCCTACGGGACGACCGAAGCCGGGCCGGTCATGTTCGGACCGCATCCGGACGGCCGGCCAAAAGGCGACATGGTGCTCGGCTGGCCCCTGCGCGACGTCGAAGTGCGCACTGTGAACGCGGACGGACTCGACTCTGACGAGGGCGTGCTCTGGATCCGTACGCCGGCCAACATGCAAGGCTATCTGAACCTGCCTGAAAGGACGCGCGAGGTCATGACCCCCGAGGGCTGGTATATCTCGGGCGATGTGTTCAGCCGCGATGCCGCCGGCGCCTATACCTTTGTTGGCCGCGCCGACGACATGTTTGTTTGCGGCGGTGAAAATATCTATCCCGGAGAAATCGAGCACCTGCTCGAGCGCCATCCCGACATTCTCCAGGCCTGCGTCGTCCCGGTGCCCGACGAACTGAAAGGCGAGAAGCCGTTCGCTTTTGTCGTGCTGCGCCCGGGCGCTTCTCTCACCGAGGCGGACGTCAAGGCATATGCGCTCGCGAACGCGCCGGCCTATCAGCATCCCCGCCAGGTGGTCTTCATGCCGGAGCTGCCCCTGGCCAGCACCAACAAGATCGACCGCGTCATCCTGCGCCGGAAGGCAGCGGAGCTCTGGAGCCTGGCGGAAAGTCACCCCGCATAGTTCAGCGGCAGCGCGGTCGTATACTTCATCTGCTCCATCGCGAAAGACGAGCTGACGTCGTAGAGATCCGCGACTTTGATGAGTTTCTTGTAGACCGAGTCATAACCCGCGATATCGGGTACCACGACGCGCAGCAGGTAATCCACGTCACCGCTCATCCGGTACAGCTCGACCACCTCCGGAATCTCTTTCACGCCTTTGGCGAATTTTTCCAGCCAGCCCTGGGTGTGCTGGTTGGTGCGGACCGAAACGAAAACAGTCACGCCAACGTTGAGCTTTGCGGGATCGCATAGAGCCACCTGCTTGCGTATGACACCGGCGTCGCGCAGTTTCTGGATCCGCCGCCAGCAGGGCGTTACCGACAGATGCACCCGCTCCGCAATGGTGGCGACGGGCGACTCCGCGTCCAGCTGCAGCAACTCGAGAATTCTGCGGTCTGTGGCGTCCATGATATTTTCTTCTACAAATTAATATATATTGGGCATTTTATTCCAATAAAAGTCCATTGCGAGCGCGATTTAGGCAGAAATTTACCCGCCTGAGTGCCTAAAATCGATCGCATGAAAACTCCCTTCGACGCGTTCACCGGCCACCCGGCTTCGGTCAACGAGACTTACCTCGAGCATCTCGGATCGGCCTGGTCCTTTTCGTTTCGCATGATCGGGGCGGGCATCGCATGCTTCCTGCACGGGCTGCTCCCGTTCCTCTTCTGCACTACCGGCAGCAGTACAATTCGCCAGCTGCACGAGCGCATGG
>JANMXB010000462.1:0-2308 GCA_031380765.1 Pseudomonadota bacterium
CGACGTCAAAGCAGAGGTTGCCGGCAATGCCCTCCCACGCGCGGGGCGCACCGGGCTGAATCGCGGCCTTGGTGTCGACGACCGAAGGCAAAGGCTCGTAGTCGATCTCGACGAGTTCCGCCGCGTCCCTCGCCTGCGCGAGCGTTTCGGCCACCACCACGGCCACCGGGTCGCCGACGTGGCGCACATGGGTGCTCGCGAGGATCGGCCTCGGTGTTTCGCCGCGCGCCGTGCCATCGATGTTCGTCACGGGGACCAGGCAGGGCATGTCGCCGAGCTTGTCCGCAAGCACGTCCGTGCCGGTCAGCACCGCCAGCACGCCTGGCGCCTTGCGCGCTGCGGTCGTGTCGATGCTCCTGATCTTCGCGTGCGCGTGCGGCGAACGCACGATGGATGCGTGCGCGGCGTTTTCAATGTGCACATCGTCGGCATAGCGGCCCGCGCCACACAGCAGCGCTGCATCTTCAATCCGGGTAACGGACTGGCCGAGGGCGAATTTGGTCATGTAAGGTGCCTCGCTTCGAAGGGTGAATGTATCGGTACCGATACACGTATTGGCAGGAGCGCCAGTCCAGGAGCCGATCTATAAAATTAAATCTGGAGAAATTGCAGCGTGGCCGAATGCTTACCCACGCAGCTTGAACCGCTGGATCTTCCCCGTCGCAGTCTTGGGCAACTCCGGCACGAACTCAACCCACCGCGGATATTTGTAAGGCGCGAGCTTGGCTTTCACGTGCGCCTTCAGTTCCTCGTCCGTCGCGCTCGCACCCGGCTTCAGGACCACGAACGCCTTGGGTTTCACGAGCTTGTCCGCATCCTCGTGGCCGACCACGGCGCATTCGAGCACCGCCTGATGCGATACCAGCGCGGCCTCCACCTCCGCCGGCGAAACGTAGATGCCGCCGACCTTGAGCATGTCGTCCGACCTTCCGCCGTACGCGTAGTAGCCGCCTTCGACCAGCGTGTACTTGTCGCCGCTCTTGGTCCACGGACCCTGGAACGTGTTCTTGGTTTTCTCCCGCTGGTTCCAGTACATGATCGCGGACGTGGGGCCGGATATCTGCAGCTCACCCAATTCGCCCGGCTTCACCTCAACGCCCTGCTCGTCGAGTAACCGCAACGTGTATCCCGGAACCGCCTTTCCCGTGGTGCCGGGCTTTACGTCACCGGGGCGGTTGGAAATGAAGATGTGCAGCATCTCGGTGGAACCAATGCCGTCGAGCAGCTCGACGCCAGTCTTTTCGGCGAATCGCTTCAGAATTTCGGGCGGCAGCGCCTCGCCAGCCGAGGTGCCAACACGAAGCGCAAGCTCCTCCTTCTTCGGGAAATTCGGGCTCACCAGCATCCCCGCATAAAGCGTGGGCACGCCGAAGAAAATCGTCGGCTTGTGATCCACCAATCGTTTAAACACCGCATCCGGGGTCGGGCGCTCGGCCATCAGTATCGTGGTTGCGCCCACGGCGAGCGGAAACGTGAGGCCGTTGCCTAGGCCGTAAGCAAAGAAGAGCTTGGCCGCCGAGAACACCACGTCGGATTCGCGGATTCCAAGAATCGGGATCGCATACAGGTCGGCGGTCAGGATCAGGTGCGAATGCAGGTGCACCGTGCCCTTTGGCGCACCGGTCGAGCCCGACGAGTAAAGCCAGAAGCAGATGTCGTCCGCGAGCGTGGGCGCAGCCTTGAATTCCTTTCCGGCCTTCGCGAGCAGATCGGACAACAGCAGGTTGCCCTGCGCATCCTTGCCGGCAACGACAACGTGCTTCAGGTCCGGGAGCTTTCCGAACAGCGGCAGGAAAGCCTTGAGCAGCGGCTCCGACACCACGAGCACCTTCGCGCGGCTGTCCCGCAGCATGTAGTCGTAATCAGGCGTCGTGAGCAGCGTGTTGAGCGCCACGGGCACGATGCCCGCCTTGATCGCGCCAAGGAACGCCGCCGGGAAATCGATCGTGTCGAGCAGCGCGAGCGCGATTCGCTCTTCGCGCCGGATGCCCAGCGCCACCAGCGCATTCGCCGCCCGATTCACTCGTTCGGCGAGTTCGCCGAAGCTATAGGTGCCGGTGTCGTCGATATACGCGAGCTTGTCCGCCCGGCCCGCGTTCAGGTTGCGCTCGATCAGGTCGACCGCGGCGTTGTATTCGCGCGGAATGCCGGTCCCGGTCATGTCGTTCCTCCGTGTTTTTTGCAGTATATCCATTGCCAGGAGAGCGGTTGCGCGAAGCGGAATTTGCTAGACTGTCCGCGTGAGATTCCTGCTCCCGGCCATCGTCGCCGCCGCACTGTGCGGCTGCGGCACGCTCAACGCCACTTT
>JANMXB010000482.1:0-3638 GCA_031380765.1 Pseudomonadota bacterium
GTACTTTCCGACGCTGATGCGTGCAATACCTGCAAGGTCGGGCCGTGAAGACACCAATTCAAGCCCGGCTTTCTCAAGCAGGTTTCGTACCTCGCCCTCCTGCCCCTGCCCGTGCTCGACGGCGAGCCATCCACCGGCAAGCAGGTGGCACGGCGCCAACGCAACAATCACCCGGATTGCCCCCAGGCCGTCTGCACCGCCCACCAACGCGGCCTGAGGCTCGAAGCGCAGGTCGCCCTGCGCGAGGTGCGGGTCGCCGCTCGCGATGTACGGGGGATTCGACACCACCACGTCGAAGCGGCGGTCGCCGAGCGGCGCGAACCAGTCGCCGCGAAGGAACTCGACATCGAGCCGGTGGCGCGAAGCGTTGGCGCTCGCGATCGCCAAAGCCTGTGAACTCTGCTCGACCGCGGTCACGCGCGCCTCCGGCCGGTGATGCTTCACCGCCAGCGCGATCGCACCGCACCCGGTCCCGAGGTCAAGAAGCGCGCCGCCCCGAGGTAAACACTCCAGCGCGAAATCGACCAGCATCTCGTTCTCCGGCCGTGGGATCAGCACATCCGGCGTGACACTCAGCCCGAGGCTGTAGAACTCCCGCTCGCCCAGGACGTAGGCGATCGGTTCACCCGCGCGGCGGCGTGCCACGGTCGCCTGGAATTTTGCGACCGCTGCTTCGCTCATCTGAGCATCAGGGTGCGCGGCCAGCTTCGCTCGTGAAAGAGAGCTCGCCGAGCCGAGCAGCAGGCGTGCCTCGGCAAGATCGATGCCGCTGCCCGCAAGCGCTTCCGCAACGGTCACCCCGCAACCCGCCCGCCGGCCTGTTCCTCTGCGAGCTCGGCAAGCTGCTCGGCCTGCAGCTCGGTGGAAAGGGCATCGACGATGTCGTCGAGCTCCCCGTCCATGATGCGGTCGAGCTTGTAGAGGGTCAGGTTGATGCGATGGTCCGTGACACGCCCCTGCGGAAAGTTGTAGGTGCGGATGCGCTCCGAGCGGTCGCCCGAACCGATGAGGGACTTGCGCGTCGCCGCGGTTTTGGCGGCTTGGTCGCGCATCTGCTGGTCCTTGATGCGCGCCGCAAGGACCGACAGGGCCTGCGCCTTGTTCTTGTGCTGGGATCGCCCATCCTGGCATTCCACGACGATGCCCGTCGGAAGGTGCGTGATGCGCACGGCGGAATCGGTCTTGTTGATGTGCTGGCCGCCGGCCCCGGACGCACGGAACGTATCGATGCGCATCTCTGCGGGATTGAGTACCACGTCGTCGATTGCATCGGTCTCGGGCATCACCGCGACGGTGCACGCGGAGGTATGGATACGCCCCTGCGTTTCGGTCACCGGCACACGCTGCACCCGATGGCCGCCCGACTCGAACTTGAGCTTCGAGTACGCGCCCTGCCCGGTCAGCTTGACGATCACTTCCTTGTAGCCGCCGAGCTCGGAGTTGCTCGCGGACACGATCTCGACCTGCCATCCCTGGCGTTCGGCAAACCTCATGTACATGCGCAGCAGGTCCGCGGCGAACAGGCCCGACTCGTCTCCGCCGGTGCCGGCGCGGATCTCGAGGAAAGTATTGCGGTCGTCGTTGGGGTCCTTGGGCAGCAGCGCTTTCTGCAATTCGGCTTCGAGCGCCTGCATGCGCTCGCGCGCCGCGTTGAGCTCGTCGTCGGCGAAGCTGCGCATCGCAGGGTCGGAGGCCATCTCATTTGCCGCGCCGGCATCGCTTTCGGCCTTCTTGAAATCCGCGTACAGCGCGACCACGGCGCAAAGCCCGGAATGCTCCCGCGCGAGCTTGCGGAAGGTGTCCCTGTCCTCTGCCGCCGATTCTTCGGAGAGCAGGCGATCCAGCTCCTGGAGACGCGAGGCGAGTTGCTCGAGCTTCGAGCGCAACGACGCTTTCATGGGCGAGCCATGTCAGGGAAACCCGCTCGGCAAGCTAACGCTTGAGGTGAAAGAGCCGCGCAACCAGGCCGGTGAGCGCGCGGCGCTCTTCGCCCTGGGCTTCATTCAATGCCTGCGTGGGAGCGTGCATCAGCTTGTTGGTCAGGCCCTGCGAAAGGGCTTCGAGCACCTGTTTCGGGTCGTCGCCCCGCGCGAGCAGCCGCAACGCGCGATCGACTTCTGCTTCCCGAGCCTGCTCGGCCTGTTCGCGCAGGGCGCGAATCACCGGCACGCTTTCGCGCGCCTCCATCCAGTGCATGAACTGGCCGACCTGGGTCTCGATGATGGCTTCGGCCTGCACAACTGCGGAGCGCCGCGCATCGAGGTTGGCCGAAACGATGCCGGAAAGATCATCCACCGTGTAGAGGAACACGTCGTCCAGCTCGCCCACCTCGGCCTCGATGTCGCGCGGTACCGCCAGGTCAACCATGAACATCGGGCGGTGGCGGCGCGCCTTCAGGGCGCGCTCCGCCAGGCCTTTGCCGAGGATCGGAAGCGAGCTTGCGGTGCACGAGACCACGATGTCGTATTCGTGGAGGTGCTCGGGCAGCGCGCGCAACTCGAGGGCGCGCCCATTCAGCCGATGCGCCAGCGCGGCCGCGCGCTCGAGCGTACGGTTTGCGACCGTGAGGCGCGCCGGACCTTGCGCCGCGAAATGTGTCGCGCACAACTCGATCATCTCCCCTGCCCCGATGAGCAGCACGTTCTGCTCGCCGATCGAGGGGAAAATTCGCGCCGCAAGTTTCACCGCCGCAGCCGCCATGGACACGCTGCAGGCGCCCACCTGGGTGGTGGTGCGCACTTCCTTTGCGACGGCGAAAGACTTCTGGAACAGCTTGTGGAGCGTGGTCCCGAGGCTGCCGGCGGACTCCGCAGCGCGCACCGCCTCCTTCATCTGCCCGAGGATCTGCGGCTCCCCCAGAACCATCGAGTCCAGGCCGGAGGCGACCCGGAAAGCGTGCCGCACGGCTTCTTCTTGCGGCAACGTATACAGATAGGGTGCAAGTTCGCCTGCGGGCATCCGGTGGTACTCGGCGAGCCAGTCGGCCGCAACGGCCGCTTCGCCTGCGGACACATAGAGTTCGGTGCGGTTGCAAGTCGAAATAATCGCCGCTTCGGTCACCGGACGCGCGCGCATGAG
Organism: Pseudomonadota bacterium; assembly: GCA_031380765.1. Taxonomy (GTDB): domain Bacteria; phylum Pseudomonadota; class Gammaproteobacteria; order Burkholderiales; family SG8-39; genus SZAS-79. The sequence continues at coordinate 3,079 of JANMXB010000482.1, forward strand.
CTCGCCCACGGCCCGCGAGAGCGCCTCAGTGGCGAACACGACCCGTTCGCGAATCGCGAGCGGTGCGGTCCGGTGATTGAGGCCCAGCGCGAACAGCGTCATGTGGGGTCGGCAAGGGTCATGGGGCAGGCAAGCTGCCAAGAGCTTGGATTATAAGGCCCCCCGCGACCTCAGCCCCGAGACGTTGCGCCGGTCAAACGCCGCACCGGTCGCGGATGATTTCCTTGTAGATGGCCACCGACTCGCGGATTTTCGGGGCTACGGAATTGCCTTGATCGCGAGCTCTGCCGCGGTGGCTTTCACGAATCCGTATTTCGCATAGGTTTCCTGCGCGAGCGGGGTCGCAAGGAACTCTAGGTAGAGCCTCGCCGCCTTCTTTGGCGGCGAAACGGCAAGTGCGCCGATCGCGTACGATACCTCGTCGCGCAGGCTATCGATCGGCGGCAGTTCCACGCCTTCCACCTGGGCGCCGTCGCGTACGGCCTCGAGCACTTCGGTTTTCCATACGATCCCAGCGTCCGCAGTACCAGCCTTGATTCGATCCGGGGTCTCCCGGTGGT
>JANMXB010000494.1:0-2399 GCA_031380765.1 Pseudomonadota bacterium
TGCCGATGGAGCCGCTCGAGTTTCGCGCGCGTCCCTGTGCGGCGGCTTCATAGGCCGCGGGCAGAACCATGTCGGGCGGGCTGATCTGGATCGCGATCCAGACCACCCAGCCGACCACGATCAGCATGACAACGGCGAGGAAACGCCAGAACCACTCCCCTATCTGAGCGGGCGGCCGCGTGCCGCTGGCGTGGGTTGTTGCAGCACTCATGCAGTGCTCCGGTTTTGATCCCCGCGGATGATACCACTGCCCGCATGCGCAATCGGACGGGTAGATAAGGCGTGTTGCGCAGGTATCATCGGCCCATGCCCAGTCCCCTGCTCAAATACTGTTCGAATTGCGCTGCGCCAGTCGCGCACCGCGTGCCGCCCGGCGACAACAAGCCGCGCTACTTGTGCGACAGCTGCGGCGAAATCCACTATCAGAATCCGCGGCTCGTGGTCGGATGCGTTCCCGAGTGGGAAGACCGCCTGCTGCTGTGCCGGCGCGCGATCGAACCGCGCTATGGCTACTGGACGCTGCCGGCGGGGTTCATGGAGAACGACGAGACTACCGGTCAGGGTGCCGTGCGGGAAACGCTGGAAGAGGCCGGCGCGCAGGTAGAGCTCGGCGCGCCGTTCACCATGCTGTCGGTGCCTCACGTGAACCAGGTACATCTTTTTTACCGCGCCAGGCTGGTCGACCTGACTTTTTCGCCCGGCGAGGAGAGCCTGGAGGTCGCGCTCTTCGAGGAAGCCGCGATCCCGTGGAAAGAGATCGCATTCCGCACAGTCGGCGTGACCCTGAAACACTGGTTCGAGGACCGCCGCGCCGGCGCTTTCGGTTTCCACGCCAGCGATATCGTGCCGCCGCCGATGCGGTAAGCCGAGCGAAACAAGGGACGCGCTTGCCTAGTGCGCCGCGCACGCGCTTGCTAGACTTCAAGTCCTCCCGAGCCCGAGATCCGGAATGCCCGCAACTGCCGATACGCTTAACCTGCGCGCCTTCCTCGACCAGGTCGAGCGCAACAATGCGAAGGACATCCTGCGCTTCAAGGACCGCATCGCGCTGGATTTCGACGCAACGGCGGTGGCGCTGGAACTGGAGCGTGGGCGCGCCTGGCAGGCCCCGGTGCTCTGGTTCGAAAACGTCGCGGATTCGGCTTTCCCGGTCGTGACGAACGTCTTCGCGACGCGCGGCCGGTACGCGCTGGCGCTCGGCGTCGCGGAAGAACGCCTGATCGAGGAATGGGCTCTGCGCGGTGACCGATCGCTCGAACCCAAACTGCACGACAAGGGACCGGTGCAGGAGGTCGTCTACAAAGGCGCCGATGTGGACCTCGCGCGCATTCCGATCAAGAAACACTTCGCGCGTGACGGTGGCCGCTACATCACCAACGGCATCATCATCGCGAAGGACCCGGAGACCGGCGTGCGCAACGCCAGCCACCACCGCATGCAGGTCAAGGGCAGGACCCGCCTGGGCACCAGCCTGCACAGCCGGCGCCATCTCTGGGACTATGTACGGCGCGCCGAGGCGCTCAAGAGGGAAATTCCGATCGCCATCGTCATCGGCGGCCATCCGCTCATGACCTTTGCCGGCCTGTGGAAAGGTTCGATGAGCGTTGACGAATTTTCCGTCGCCGGGGGACTCGCCGGGCGCCCGCTCGACATCTCGAAATGCGTGACGGTGCCCATCGAAGTGCCGGCCGAAGGCGAAATCGTGCTCGAAGGCCACATCCTTCCGGGCGTGCGCGAGCCCGAAGGTCCTTTCGCCGAATTCACCGGCTACCACTCGGAGCGCTCCACCGAGAACGTGATCGAGATCACCGCCATCACGCATCGAAAGAACGCGATCTACCAGGACGTGGTCGGCGGCATGTCCGATGAGCATTGCAGCATGCTCGCGGTGCCGCAGGAAGCGAGGCTCCTCAAGGCGCTACGCTCGACTTTTTCGAACGTGACCAAGGTTTCCTACCCGAAATCGGGCACCTGCCGCTTCCATGCGGTCGTCGCGATGAAGAACCCGGTCGCCGGCCAGCAGAAGAACGCCGCGATGATCGCGTTCGCCGAGGACATCAGTCTCAAGCTCGTCATCGTCGTGGACGAAGATGTAGATGTATTCGACGACCAGGACGTATTCTGGGCGATGGCCACGCGCATGCAGGCCGACGACGACATCGACGTGATCCGCAACGCATTCGGCGCGATCCTCGATCCGTCGAACGACAACGGCAAAACGGCCAAGATGATCATCGACGCAACCAAACCGCGCCCCGATTTCGCGCAGCGCCATACGCTGCCCGCCGATGCGATCGAGCGCGCACGCGCGCTGATCCGCAAGGTGCGGGGCTAAGCCGTGGGCGCACCGCGGCTCATCATCGGCATCACCGGCGCGTCGGGCACGATTTATGCAATCC
>JANMXB010000501.1:0-8488 GCA_031380765.1 Pseudomonadota bacterium
GCGGGCCTTGCCGACCTCGGCGTCCTGCTTGAAGTAGCTTTTGGCGACTTCCTTGAAAGGCAGGAAGCCGTGCCTTTCCTCGCCGTAGTCGACGAAGGCGGCTTCCAGACTCGGCTCGATGCGGGTGATGACACCCTTGTAAATGTTGCTCTTGCGCTGTTCCCTTGCTGCAGATTCGATATCGAGGTCGATCAGCGTTTGGCCATCGACGATGGCGACGCGCAGTTCTTCCTGCTGCGTCGCGTTAAATAGCATGCGCTTCACTTGTTCTTCTCCTCGCGCGAGGAGAGTCCGTGAACCGACGGTCAGCGTTTCGTTAGCTCAGTAAGCTTTGATTGCCTATTTCGAAGATTCGACAGGTTCGTCGTGGTGAACGAAATACCGGCGGGAAGCCGGGATCGTGGCGCTCCGCTCCTTCGCGGTGCGCGGCGAGGGTTCCTTGGGGCCAGACTCTCTGTGTGCGCTTTCAAGTACTATCGCTACTTCCGGTGAGCGAATTTGACCAGTTGCTCCGGGCCCGGCAAAAGCCGGACAGGAGGCGGGTAAATGGTCCCGGACTCGGCGCACTCGCCGGCCGACTGCTTCGGACCGTGCCTCGCAACTCAGAGCAAGCAGCCAATTATATGCAAAATGAACGAGTTAAGTAAAGCTCGGGCGACGCTGCTTGAAGTCGGCGAGGAAAGCGCCGATCAGAGGATCGACAATTTCCTCCTGCGCCGGCTCAAGGGGGTGCCCAAGAGCCACGTGTACCGGATCCTGCGCAGCGGCGAAGTGCGGGTCAACAGCGGCCGGGTCAAACAAGACTACCGGGTACGGCTGGGCGACAAAATCCGGGTGCCCCCGGTCCGCATCGCGTCACCCGAACCGCGGCCCAGGGCCCATTCGCTGGATCTTCCCATCGTCTACGAAGACGACGCCATGATCGTGATCGACAAGCCGTCGGGAACGGCCGTCCACGGCGGCAGCGGGATCAGCTTCGGGGTGATCGAATCGTTGCGCGCGGAACGGCCAACGGCAAAGTTTCTGGAGTTGGCCCACCGGCTGGACCGCGACACCTCGGGTCTGCTGATCGTCGGAAAAAAACGTTCCGCGCTGGTCGAGTTGCACCGGATGCTGCGGGACGGAGAAATCCGCAAGGACTACGTGGCAATCGTCAAGGGTCGCTGGAAAGGTGGCGAGCGCAAAGTGGACGTGCCCCTGCATAAATTTGTGACCGCGGCCGGGGAGCGGCGGGTCACAGCGCGCGAAGACGGCGCACGCGCGGTTACACGCTTCAAGCCCCTTGCGATCGGCGCCTCGGAGTCCCAGGTGGAGGCGCGGCTGCTGACCGGGCGCACGCACCAGATCCGGGTGCATGCGGCGCACATTGGCCACCCGATCCTGGGCGACGACAAATATGGCGATTTCGACCTGAACCGGGAGCTTTCGAAGAAAGGGGTCAAGCGGTTGTTCCTGCATGCGCGAAAGCTATCATTGCAGCATCCCCTCACCGGCGCGGACCTCGAGCTCGAAGCGCCAATGCCTTCCGACATGCAGCGATTCTCCTCGGCGCGTTTCAATGTCCAATCCTGACCCCCGTTACACGCTGATCGTATTCGACTGGGATGGCACCCTCATGGACTCGGCTGCGGGGATTGCCGTGTGCATCCAGGAAGCGAGCCGCGAAATGGGCCTGGAAGTGCCGACTACCGAGCGCGCAAGCCATGTCATCGGGCTGGGACTGCGCGATTCCCTGAAATTCGCGGTTCCCGACCTGCCGGAAAGTGCCTACGCGCAATTCGCAGAGCTTTACCGGAAGCATTTTCTCGCGCGCGAGGAGGCCATGAACCTGTTTCCCGGCGTCCGCGAACTCCTCGCCGGCCTCCATGGCACGGGATACTCCCTGGCCGTGGCAACCGGAAAGAGCCGCAAGGGTCTCGATCGCGCCCTGGGCGCGTCAGGCCTGAAAACTTATTTTTGTGCGTCCCGCTGCGCGGACGAAACCAACCCGAAGCCCCATCCGGCGATGCTGCACGCACTGATGAGCGAATTGTCGCGCGGCCCCGGCGAATTGCTGATGGTTGGCGATACTTCGCACGATCTGGACATGGCGGCAAACGCGGCGGTGGACGCTGTGGCAGTCACTTACGGCGCGCACCCGGCCGAGCTCTTGCGGGCGAGGGCGCCGAAGGGTCTGGTTGGAAGCGTTGCGGAACTGCGCGAATGGCTGACAGCGCACGCGTAATCTGCGCCGCCGGGGACCTCGTAAATGCCGGGCGAGGCGTGCGCTTCGAGGTGGAATTCCGCGGCCAGGCCGCGGCTGCGTTCGTAGTCCGGCACGAGGGCGTCGTGCATGCGTACCTGAACCGGTGCTCCCATGTCGCAATGGAGCTCGACTGGCAGCCGGGTGCGTTTTTTGATCTCTCCGGGCGCGATTTGATATGCTCGACTCACGGCGCGGTGTACTCGGCGTCAAGCGGAAAATGCCTCGGCGGTCCGTGTTCCGGGGGGCCGCTCGTCAAACTCGCCGTCGCGGAGATCGACGGCTGGATCGTACTCAAGGAATCGTTCAATGGCTGACAATGGCGGGCAATGGGAGCGCGAAGTGCTCGAGAAAATCGCGCTTGCGGGCATCAGAGAGCAGCGCGCAGCGCGCCGCTGGGGGATATTTTTCAAGCTGCTCGCCTTTGCGTACGTCACGACGCTGCTGGTTTTTGCCATCGACTGGCGCAAAGCCGACGGGATCACGGACGGCAAGCACACCGCCCTGGTGGAGGTGAGCGGCATTATCGCGCCCGGCACCGATAACAGCGCGGAGAAGATCAACGCGTCCCTGCAGGCCGCGTTCAAGGACTCCAACACGCAGGGCGTCGTGCTGCGCATCAACAGCCCCGGCGGCAGCCCGGTGCAGTCGCAGAACATCTACGACGAAATGCGCCGCCTTCGCGCCAAGTACCCCTCCACGCCGCTCTATGTCGTGGTGGAGGATCTGTGCGCATCCGGCGGCTACTTTATCGCGGCGGGCGGGGACCGCATCTTCGTCAACAAATCCAGCCTGGTCGGGTCGATCGGCGTGCGCATGGACAGCTGGGGGGTGACAGGCCTCATGGAAAAGCTCGGGATCGAGCGGCGCCTTCTGACGGCAGGCGAAAACAAGGGATTCCTCGATCCGTTCCTGCCGGTCGACGAAAAGCAGAAACAGCACGCGCTGAGCATGCTCGGCGAGATTCACCAGCAGTTCATCAACGTGGTGCGCGAAGGACGCGGCAAGCGCCTCAAGGAAACCCCCGAGCTGTTCAGCGGCTTGATATGGACCGGGCAGAAGAGCATCGAGCTGGGTCTGGCGGACGGTTTCGGAAGCCTGGACTACGTCGCCCGCGAAGTGATCAAGGCCGAAGAGGTCGTGGACTACTCGCAGAAGGAAAACATCGCCGAGAAGTTCGCGCGGCGTTTGGGCGCGGGCGCGGCGGGGGCGCTGGCGGAATTTGCCGTGCGTTATTCGCCGGCGCTGATGCGCTGAATGCGTACTCAGATCGGGCTCACGCCGAACTCCTCGAGCAATCCGGTCAGGGCAATCAACGGCAGTCCGATCAGGGACGTCGGGTCCTCGGTTTCTATCCTCGCAATGAGCGCAATCCCCAAACCTTCCGCTTTGGCGCTTCCGGCGCAGTCGTAGGGTTGTTCGCGGCGCAGGTAAGCCTCGATCCTGGCCGCCGAAAGCGTGCGGAAATGCACCTTGCAGCCCACAACGTGCGCGGCGAGCCGGTTGGTCCGACCGTCGAGAATACAGACGGCCGTGTCGAAATCGGCCGACCGGCCAGACAGCCAGGTCAATTGCGCGACGGCTTTCTTGTGCGTGCCGGGTTTGTCCAGGCGTTGCCCGTCGCACGATGCAACCTGGTCTGAACCGATGATCAGCGCATCCGGATAGGCAGGCAGCACGGCGCCGGCTTTGGCCTTTGCCAGTCGCAGCGCGAGGTCCGTGAATGCTTCGTTCTCGAGCGGTGTCTCGTCGGCCTGCGGCGCCGCGGACTCGAACGGGAGCCCCAGCCGCGCAAGCAGCTGTCTACGGTACACGGAAGTCGATGCGAGGATCAGGCGGCGGACTTTGGACATGACATTGTTTTGACACGGTTTTTCTTGGATGATATCATTTAGGGTTTACAGCGGCACCGACCCGATAAGGATCGGCAGCGGCCCGGATAGCACGGAAAAGGATTGGCAACGGCCGATGCCGGATGGGACACACGTGCGGTTACCAATGATCGACGGATTCCAGTTCGCCCGGACGGGGCAGGATTTGCGCGGCCGGTGTGCGGTATCGACGTTCGAGCGGCTGCGGGATGTACTGAGCTCGAGCGCCGGCGAACTCGACTATGAGGTGGCGGGAACCAAGGATGACATGGGGCGGCCGGCCCTGCGCTTGAAGCTTTCCGGCCTGCTTCATCTGACCTGCCAGCGTTGCCTGAAAGCGATGCCGTTTTCGCTGGCGGTGGACGCAATGCTGATTCTGGCGGGGAGCGAAGCCGAGGTCGAGGCGCAGCCGCTGGCGCCGGAAGGCCCGGACAGGGTCGTGGGAAGCCGGGAAATGCCGGTCGAGACGTTGCTCGAGGACGAGGCCCTGCTCGAGATTCCGTTTGCCCCGCGGCACGAGGAATGCGCGGCGGCGGGGGCGGGGAAGGGCGAAGCACAGGGATCACCATTTGGGGATTTGCGCGGATTGCTCAATCGGGGCGGCCGCGCCGGAAATTGACGAAAGGAGTTTCACCATGGCCGTTCAGCAGAACAAGAAGTCCCCGTCCAAGCGCGGCATGCACCGCGCCCACGACTTTCTGACCAATCCGTCGCTGGCCCTCGAGCCGACGACCGGGGAAGTGCACTTGCGCCACCACATCAGCCCGACCGGGTTCTACCGCGGCAAGAAAGTCACCAAGGGCAAGGGCGAGTAGTCCGGCTAGCAGTCTTCCGGCCGGCTCCCGCGCGGCCGCACGACGCCCGGCATGGACATAACGGTTGCCATCGACTGCATGGGGGGCGACCACGGCCCCCACGTGACGGTGCCCGCATCGCTTGAGTTCCAGAAAAGCGTTCCGGGAGTGGATCTCGTGCTGGTTGGTCTCCAGGACGCGATCGCGGCCGAGCTGAAAGCGCGCGGATCGGCTCCGGGTCCGCGCCTGCGCGTGCATCACGCCTCCCAGATCGTCACGATGGAAGAATCCGCCGCGACGGCGTTGCGCGGAAAAAAAGACTCCTCGATGCGCGTTGCGGTGAATCTCGTCAAGGCAGGCGAAGCGCACGCCTGCGTCAGCGCCGGCAATACCGGCGCGCTGATGGCGGTATCCCGATTCGTGCTGAAAACCCTGCCCGGCATCGATCGCCCGGCGATCTGCAGCGTGCTCCCGACCATGCGGGGCCGCGCGTACGTGCTCGACCTGGGGGCGAACGTCGACTGCGGGCCCGAAAACCTGCTCCAGTTCGGCATCATGGGCGCATGCCTGGTCGCCGCGCTCGAGCACAACGAATCCCCCTCGGTCGGACTGCTCAACATCGGCGTGGAAGACATCAAGGGCAACGATCTGGTCAAGCGCGCCGCCGAGCTTCTGCGCGCAAGCGGCCTGAATTTCTTCGGCAATGTCGAGGGTGACGACATCTACAAAGGCACCACCGACGTGGTGGTGTGCGACGGGTTCGTGGGCAACATCGCGCTGAAGAGTTCGGAGGGCGTCGCCCAGATGATCGCAGCTTTCCTGCGCGAGGAATTCGGCAGGACGCTCTACAGCAAGCTGGCGGCGCTGATCGCGCTCCCGGTGATCGGCGCTTTTCGCAGGCGCATGGACCACCGGCGCTACAATGGCGCCAGCCTCCTCGGATTGAAGGGCATAGTGATCAAGAGTCACGGCTCGGCCGATGCTTTTGCATTCGAACAGGCGCTGGCGCGTGCCGTCGAAGAAGTCCGCAACGGCGTGCCAAGGCGCATTTCCCAGCGCATGGCGCTTCTCCACCCACCCAAGGCCGCCTGAATGATCTACTCGCGCATCGCCGGCACCGGACGCTATCTGCCGCCGCGCGTCGTTACCAACGACGAATTCGCACAGCGCCTGGACACGAGCGACGCCTGGATACGCGAACGCACCGGAATTGCGCAGCGCCATATCGCGGACGAATCCCAGGCCTCGAGCGATCTCGGGGCGCTGGCGAGCCGGGCCGCCATGGAGGCGGCCGGAATTGCGGCCGCGGACATCGACCTGATCATCGTCGCCACTTCCACGCCCGACTTCATCTTTCCGAGCACTGCCTGCCTCATGCAGGCAAAACTCGGCGCAAAAGAGTGCGCGGCGTTCGACGTGCAAGCGGTATGCAGCGGTTTCGTCTATGCGCTTTCCATAGCGGACAAGTTCATCCGCTCCGGCCAGCACAAGTGCGCACTGGTTGTCGGGGCCGAAGTGTTCTCGCGGATCCTCGACTGGAATGACCGCGGGACCTGCGTTCTTTTCGGCGACGGGGCTGGCGCTGTGATTCTGCGCGCGTCGGACAGTCCGGGAATTCACGCCAGCGTCCTGCGCGCCGACGGGCGCCACGCCGACATTCTTTCGGTTCCCGGCAACATAAGCGGCGGCAAGATCATCGGCTCGCCCTTCCTGCAGATGGCAGGCAACCAGGTGTTCAAGTTCGCGGTCAAGGTGCTGGACGAAGTGGCGCGCGAAACCCTTGCGCTCGCGGGAGCGACCATTGGCGAGGTCGACTGGCTGATTCCGCACCAGGCAAACGTCCGCATCCTCGACGCGACTGCGCGCAAGCTTGGGTTGCCGCCGGAGAAACTCGTGGTCACGGTCGGCCATCACGGCAATACGTCGGCCGCCTCCATACCGCTCGCGCTCGACGAATATGTGCGCGCCGGCAAGATCCTTCCCGGTCACCGGCTGCTGATGGAAGGCGTCGGCGGGGGTTTCACGTGGGGCGCGGTGTACGCCACTTTTTAGAAAGAATCCGGCTCATGAAGCTCGCAATGGTTTTTCCGGGTCAAGGCTCGCAGTCCGTCGGCATGCTGCGCGCCTATGAAGGTCTGCCGGGCGTGGCCGAAGTCCGTGCTGAAGCGGCCTCGGTCCTGGGACGGGAATTCCTGCATCTGCTCGACGAGGGTCCTGCCGAGGCGCTCGGGCTCACGGTGAACACCCAGCCCGCGATGGTCACGGCCGGATTGGCCGCCTATCGCGCATGGATCGGTCTTGGCGGTCCGCGACCCGAAGTGGTGGCCGGCCACAGCCTCGGCGAATACACGGCGCTCGTCGCGGCGGAGGCGATCACTTTCGCCGATTGCCTTCCGCTCGTGAGACATCGCGCCGAAGCGATGCAGAAGGCGGTTGCGGCCGGCGAGGGGGCCATGGCAGCCATTCTGAGCCTCGACGACGAGTCGGTGCGGGCGGCCTGCGCCGAGGCAGCGCAGGGCGAAGTCGTGCAGGCGGTAAATTTCAACGGGCCCGGGCAGGTCGTAATCGCAGGAAGCAAAAACGCTGTCGCGCGCGCAATGGAGAACTGCAAGGCGCGGGGCGCAAAGCGCGCGCTGCCGCTGCCGGTCAGCGCGCCCTTTCATTCCAGCCTCATGCAGCCTGCGGCGCAGGCGCTGAAAGCCTATCTGGAATCCGTGAACATTCGCGCACCTTCGGTCGCGGTGATCAACAACGTCGACGTCGGAATCGAAACCGGGCCACGGGGCATCAAGGACGCGCTCGTAAGGCAGGCGGCGTCTCCCGTGCGCTGGGTCGAAATCATCCAAAGGATGGCCGCGATGGGCATCACCCACGTTCTCGAGTGCGGCCCCGGCAAGGTGCTTGCGGGCCTCACGAAACGGATCGATCCCAGGCTGCAGGGCATTGCGCTTGCGGATCGCGCGTCGCTGGAACAGTCGATTTCGCTCGTGAGGGCGGCGTGAGCCTGCTCGCGGGGAAAGTCGCGCTGGTAACCGGCGCCTCGCGCGGCATCGGACGCGCAATTGCGGTAGCGCTTGCGCAGGAGTCTGCCACCGTCATCGGCACGGCGACCACGCAATCCGGTGCGCAAGGCATCGGTGCGGCCCTGGTGTCTGCCGGCCGTTCGGGCGCGGGCAGGGTGCTCGACGTTCGCGATGCCGGGCAGTGCGACGCCCTGATCACCGCAATCGCCAAGGAGTTCGGCGATATTGCCATCCTCGTAAACAACGCGGCGATCGTGAGGGACAACCTCGGGGTGCGCATGAAGGACGCCGAATGGGATGAGGTGATCGAGACGAACCTGCGCTCGGTGTTCCGCCTGTCGCGAGGCGTGCTGCGCGGCATGATGAAGGCCCGCTGGGGACGCATCATCAGCATTACTTCGGTCGTCGGCGCCGCAGGCAATCCGGGCCAGATGAACTACGCGGCCGCCAAGGCCGGCGTGGTGGGGATGTCGAAGTCGCTGGCGCGCGAAATCGGCAGCCGCAGCATCACGGTGAATTGCGTGGCGCCCGGCTTCATCGACACCGACATGACACGCG
>JANMXB010000506.1:0-2733 GCA_031380765.1 Pseudomonadota bacterium
GCGTATGGGTTGAAAGCGGACTCGGCTGTGATCACCGCCCGGATCAGTGCAACCGGCACATTGGTTGCGCGCGCGGCCTGCCGGATGTGATGCGCGTAGCGCGAGGGATCGCTTTCGACATAGTTCCTCGCAAGGTGCAACGGAGGTGTATCTGCGTAGACCCTGACCGGGCGCGGCGGGGCTGGCGCACTCTCGACTTTGCGCGCCGTACGTCCTGCGCTTTTCCAGGGTGCGATATCGATCCGGTGCTGAAGGGCGACGGCGTAGCCCGGCTTGCTCGTGACCCTTGCGTACTCCGCGGTGGCTTTGGCATTGATGCTGTGGACAATGCCGGCCAGCCCAGCCAAACCGGCGCCTCCGATAAGCGCCAATAACACTGCTTTTCTTTTCAAGACCTTCTCCTTGATCCGTCAAAATCGACAGGTGCGGCATAAGCCGCTCGGTTTTGGTCTCCCCTTTTCCTACGCGGCGAATGCGCGAGGCTTCCTTTCGGCGGCGAGGCACTGTTGCACCACGTCTCCGGATACTGTTTCGTGCTCGAGCAGTTCGGCCGTCAGGAGCTCGAGGGCTCCCCGGTGCTCAAGCAAGAGCCCGGCACAACGGCGTTCCACTTCCTTGGTGATTGCGCGCGCCTCGGCGATGGCTTCGGCGTGCACTCCCTGACGCTCCTGTTCGGGCAGCCCCGCATAGCTGAACGGCCCTATGTCGCTTGAAAATCCGAACTCGGTGACCATGCGGAAGGCCATCCGCGAAACGTGCTCCAGATCGTTTGCGGCGCCGGTGGACGCAGTCTTGAGCACGAGCGCCTCGGCTCCCCGTCCCGCGAGCAGCATGGTCATGCGGGCGCGGACCTCGGGCTCGCTTTGCAGGGTTGCGTCCTGTTCGCGGGTGACCCACGTGACGCCCAGCGCCTGGCCGCGCTTGAGAATGCTTACCTTCTCCACCACGCCGACCTTGAGAAGCTTCGCGACCAGGGCGTGCCCGGCCTCGTGCACCGCGATTCGCTCGCGTTCTTCGGCGCCCATCGCGGCCTGGCCCGCTGAAGTCGGGCCGCCCATCAATGTCTGCTCGAGGGTGCGCTGAAAGTGTTCCTGCGTAACCGCGGTGGCGTCTTCCTTGGCTGCGAGGAGCGCGGCCGCATTCACCGCGTTCGCGATCGATGCCGGGGACAGCCCCGCGGAAAGGCGCGCCAGGCGGCGGAAGTCGGCTTCGCCCGCGGTGCGCAGCGTGGCGGCGTAAATACGGAAAAGGGCTTCGCGCTCGTCCACGTCCGGCAAGCCGAGGTGGCAGGTGCGGTTGAAGCGGCCCGGGCGGATCAGCGCCGGGTCCAGGTTTGCAACGTTGTTGGTCGCGCCCAGGACTACGATCCCGGAGCCCGACACGAATCCGTCGAGCTCGACGAGCAGCGCGTTGATGATGCGGTTGTTCTCTGTTTCGGCGCCGGAACTGCCGCCGGAGCGCTTGCCCAGCCCGTCGATCTCGTCGATGAAGATCACGCAGGGCGCGTTTCTGCGGGCCAGTTCGAAGAGTTTTTTAACGCGCCGCACGCCGACGCCGAGGAACATGTCGCTGAAGTCGCTGCCGGAGAGCGCGATGAAGGGCACGCCGGCTTCGCCCGCCACCGCGCGCGCAAGCATGGTCTTGCCCGCGCCGAAATGGCCCTCGAGGATCACGCCCTTGGGGGCTTTGGCGCCGAGTTCGGCGAATTTTTTCGGCCGCTTCAGGTAGGCCACGATGTCCTGCAGCGCATCCTTGGCCTCTTCGACGCCGATCACGTCCTTGAAGCGCGTGTCCGGCTTGTCGGCGGGCTTGAACCGGCCGCCCATTCCACGCATCGGGTTCATCTGCAGGATCATGAACAGGATCAGCAGGGGCCCGAGCAGCGTGAGCAGCACCGGGCTGAGGTTGCGTCCCAGCACCGTGAGGGGCGGGGCGGGCGGCTGGACGTTGCCGAGCGAGAAGACTGCGGGCGCGGCCGCCAGTTTTTCCCTGAGCGCCTCGGCTACGAGCGCTTTCTGCGCCTCGATGCGTACGTAATAACGGCTGTCGTCACTCAGCGCCACGAGCGCGTATTCGGCGGAAAGCCCGATGCTCTTTGCATTGCCGGTTTTGACATCGTTCGCCAGCGCCGAAAAATCGCGCTCGGTGGCGAAGAACGCGGCGGACTGCGCCTCCATCTGGACCGCCACCGGGTTGCGGCCGGGCTCGTCCGCCGTCACGGTGAACCAGACCAGCGCAGCGCTGGCAACCACCGCCAGTAGCGCAACCGCGGTCTTCCAGAGCTTCTTGTTGCTGAAGAGCGTTTTCAACAATGCGTTTCCTCAATCGCCCGGGCTGCGGCGCGCGCGTTACTGCCTTGATACGTTGCGGAATTCTCGTATAGCCGCGCTGCTCAAGTCGACAAGGGAACGCATCATAAACGCTACCCCCGCGTCAGACAAGCAACTACGTCGCGAAGGCGCTTTTTCCTACGCGCAAAGTAGGACAAACGCTTACAGGGTCAGACGATTTGTAGGTGGTCTTTGCGCGAAAGCGCGGGCGCGGAACCGCGCCGGGGAAGGATCTTCTTCAGAACGCGCGCGAGGAGTCTAGCCGCCGCGCGCACTGCGGCCTCGGTGGGGAGTGCTTTTCAGCCCTTCTGGCCGCTGCGCCGTGCCATGGGTACGACTGAGCTCGAAGCCGGCGCCGCCTCTGACTTGGCGGCAGCCTCGGCGGCCGCGCGCTGCTGCTCGC
>JANMXB010000517.1:0-2249 GCA_031380765.1 Pseudomonadota bacterium
CGTGATGCTCATGGATGAGCCCAGCCTGGGGCTTTCGCCCAAGCTCACGCATGAGATCTTCAAGATCATCGTGCGCATCAACCGCGAGCGGGGCACCACCATCCTGCTGGTGGAGCAGAATGCCCACATGGCGCTGGCCACGGCGGATTACGGCTACGTCCTGGAAACCGGGCGCATCGTAATGGAAGACACGTGCAAGCGCCTTGCCGAGAAGGAAGACATCCGCGAGTTCTACCTGGGCATCAAGGAGGCCGGCGTGCGCGGGCACCGCCGGTGGAAGAAGAGGAAGCAGTGGAGGTAAAAGCCGCTATGAGTGCAGAGAACGTTGCGCAGATGTTCTGCAATGGCGTCCGCGAGCGCGGGCCGCAGGTGATCCTGCGCCAGAAAGAGTTCGGCATCTGGCAGGCGGTCACGTGGACCGGGCTTGGCCGCGCAGCGCGCGAGGTCGGCCTGGGTCTCGTATCGCTCGGGTTCGAGCCGGGCGAAACCGCTTCCATCCAGGCCAACACGAATCGCGAGTGGCTGTACGCGGACCTGGGCATCCTGTGCGCAGGCGGCGTGGCGAACGGCATCTATCCGACCGACGCGGCGGCGCAGACCGAATTTCTGATGGCGGATTCGCGGTCGGTCTATCTGTTTGTAGAAGACGAGGAGCAGCTCGACAAGGCGCTCGAGGTGCGGGAACGGCTGCCCGGGCTGCGCAGGATCGTCGTTTTCGACATGGAAGGCCTGCGCGAGCTGGAGGATCCGCAGGTGATGAGCCTCGATGAGCTGCGCGCGCTCGGCGCAGCCTATGACGCGCAGCACCCCGGCGAGTGGGAAAAGCGCCTTTCTTCGCGCAAAGCCCCCGACCTTGCCATCCTTGTCTACACCTCGGGAACCACCGGCAAGCCCAAGGGCGCGATGATTTCGCACGGCAACATCCTGTGGACTGTGAAAGGCTACCAGGACGCTTTCCCGCAAGGGCCCGCGGACGAGCGCATGGCGTTCCTCCCGCTTTGCCATATCGCCGAGCGACTTGGCGGCGAGTATCACGCGCTTTATTCCGGCGCCGTGCTCAATTTCGTCGAGAACCCCGAAACCGTGCCCGAAAACGTGCGCGAAATTTCGCCCACGGTATTCACCGCCGTGCCGCGCATCTGGGAGAAATTCCATTCGGGCGTGCTCATCCGCCTCAAGGAAGCCGGCGCCTTCCAGCAATGGGCCTACTCGGTCGCGATCGGCGTCGGCAGCCACGTGGCGGCCCTGCGCGAGCAACGCAAGCCCGTGCCCGGCGGACTTGCCCTCAAGTTCTGGCTGGCGCGCGTGCTGGTGCTCAACAACATCCGCAGGGTGATCGGCGTGCATCGCGCGCGAATCCTCATCACCGGGGCCGCGCCTATTTCGCCCGACCTGGTGCGCTGGTACATGGCGCTGGGCCTCGAGATGATCGAGGTGTGGGGACAGACCGAATCCTGCGGGGCGATCACCTCCAACCTCGAAGGCAAGGTCAAGCCCGGCTCGATCGGCCCGCGCATGCAGCATGCCGAAGTCGCGGTATCGCCCGAAGGCGAGCTCATCGCGCGCGGCGGCTCGATCTTCATGGGTTACCTCAACCAGCCGGAAAAGACCGCCGAGACGCTCAGGGACGGGTGGCTGCACACCGGGGACGTCGGCAAGGTCGATGACGAAGGGTTCTTCTACATTACCGACCGCATGAAAGACATCATCATCACCGCGGGCGGCAAGAACATCACGCCCTCGGAGTTCGAGAACCAGCTCAAGTTCTCGCCTTACATCACCGACGCAGTCGTCATCGGCGACCGGCGGCCCTATCTCGTTGCGCTGGTGATGATCGACCACGAAAACGTCGAGATGTACGCGCAGGAGAAAGCGGTCCCCTTCTCCAACTACGCGAGCCTGTGCCGCCGCCCCGAGATCCAGGACCTCATCCAGGGCGAGATCGACAAGGTCAACAAGGCGTTCGCCCGGGTCGAGCAGGTGAAGAAATTCCGCCTGATCGAGGCCAAGCTCACCGCCGAGGACGAAGAGCTCACCCCGACCATGAAACTGAAGAGGAAGCTCGTCAACGAGAAATACAGCGCGCTGATCGAGGAAATGTACGTGAAGGAAGCGGCATGACCGCCCCTGTCATGGGCCAGCTCACCGCGAGCCACCCGGCCAAGGCGCTGGATCCCGGCTACAGGAACCCGGTCCAAGCGCAGGCTGCGGCGGCACGCGCCCGCCTGCCCGAATGATAAAGTAGCGCC
>JANMXB010000579.1:0-1951 GCA_031380765.1 Pseudomonadota bacterium
CAATTTCATCCTCAACGCCGAGCCGGATTCTTTTGCGCAGCGTTTCGCGCGCCAGCACGGCCCGAGCATCTGCGCCATCGCTTTGCGCGTGAACGACGCGAAAGCGGCGTATGAGCGGGCGGTCACCCTGGGCGCCTGGGGCTATGCGGCCCATGCGGGCCCGGGCGAGCTCAACATTCCCGCCATCAAGGGCATCGGCGATTCGCTGATCTATTTCATCGACCGCTGGCGCGGCAAGAACGGCAAACAGACCGGCGAGATCGGCAACATCGGGTTTTACGACGTCGACTTCGAGCCCCTGGCCGAGGGCGGGGGATCAACCGCCGCCTCGCTCAATCCTCCCGGCAACGGCCTCGTATACATCGACCACCTGACGCACAACGTGCACAAGGGGCGCATGAACGAGTGGGCCGAGTTCTACGAGCGCCTGTTCAACTTCCGCGAGGTGCGCTACTTCGACATCGAGGGCCAGGTCACCGGCGTGAAGTCGAAGGCCATGACCAGCCCGTGCGGCAGGATCCGCATCCCGATCAACGAGGAAGGCACCGAAAAGGCCGGCCAGATCCAGGAATACCTCGACATGTACCACGGCGAGGGCATCCAGCACATCGCACTGGGGTCGAGCGACCTGTCCAGGACCGTCGACGCGATGCGCGCCAGCGGCGTGAAGCTGCTCGACACCATCGACACCTATTACGAGCTCGTGGACAAGCGCATTCCGGGGCACGGCGAAAACGTCGCGGAGCTCAAGCGGCGCAAGATCCTCGTCGACGGCAAGGCCGGCGCGCTCCTCTTGCAGATCTTTACCGGGAACCAGCTCGGACCGATCTTCTTCGAGTTCATCCAGAGAAAGGGCGACGAAGGCTTCGGCGAAGGCAACTTCAAGGCGCTGTTCGAGTCGATCGAGCTCGACCAGATGCGCCGCGGCGTGCTGAAGGCGACCTGACGCCCGTCGACTAAGTTCGCGGCCGAGTTCGCGGCCAGGTTCTCGCTAAGTTCGCTAACAGACGAATGCCCCCCGCCCTTTGAGCGTACCCTGTGACACGGAGGGCTTTCCCCTCTATCGCGGAAGGACAGTCATGGCATTCACATTACCCAAAAACACCAACCCGTTCTGCGTCGGCGCGCTCGCCGGCGCGGTGCTCGCAGTCTGGGTGGGCTTCGACGCCCTCGGCTGGAAAACCGGCGCCGCCGCCGAGTCGCTCGTCAAGCGGGGCTCCGAGACCGCGGTCGTCGCGGCGTACGCGCACATCTGCACTTCGCAGTTCAACAGCGCGAAAGACCATGACGCTCAGCTTGCGGCGCTGAAGAAAGTCGACCGTTACTCGCGCGGCGACGTGATCGCCAAGGCCGGGTTTGCCACGATGGCCGGTGACAAGGAGCCCACTTCGGGTGTCGCTTCGGCCTGCGCGGACCAGCTGATTCCCGAAAAGCTTTGAGGGATTAGGCCCGCTTCGCCTTCGGAAAAGCCGAGTCGGCACCCGTTGGGGTTGCAGCCTGGGTCACGCTCCGGGCCAGGTCGCGCAGCTCGAGCAGCGTGTGCATGAGCACGGTGCCGGTGGCGCCGGAAAACCCGATGCTGCCGGTGCGCACGGCCGAAAACGCCTGCAGCGCCGTGTCGATCAGGCGGCGCTGGTCGTCGGCAATCGACTCCAGCCGGTTCTGCAGCGCCTCGGATTCTTCGTCCAGCGCCTTGCGGTCGCGCGCGAAGGCCGTGACCGCGTCGGCGATCGCGTCGTCCAGGCAGCGGTTGAGCGTGCGAAATTCGTCGATGGCGATGTGCTCTTTCTGCTCGATCGCCATTTCGGTGACGGCCTGGCAGACATCCCCGTAGTCGTGCACGACCTGGTCGATGCTGCATCCCAGGCGCAGCATTTCGGTGCCGTGCATGGCTGCGGCGCGATGCATCCCCGCGGGCGTCGGTTCCGGCTCCGGCCTGGCGAAATTTCTC
>JANMXB010000666.1:0-7480 GCA_031380765.1 Pseudomonadota bacterium
CAAGGTGGCCGCGCGCAAGGTTGCCGCCAATAAACCTGCAGTGGCTAAAAACCAGCGCGCGAGAACGGGCCAGAAGAAGTCGCGGGCGAAACCGCGGACGCGTCGATGATCGGGGGTTTGCCGCCACCTGTAGGAACGGCCACTACAGGACGCGCTCCGGTTTTCCGATAGCTATCGGGGTTTGCTTTTCCTAGAGTTGCCCTTGGGGAGGCGACTTCTTTTAAAGGAAATGGCGATGGATAAAATAAAATTCATCCTCCCTGCACTGGGGCTGCTCGTCCTCTCTGGCTGCGCCACTTATGACCGCGTGGCGATGAGAGATTATCCTGTGGCGCAAACCGCTCGTGTAGCGGCGCTGAGCGCGCCTGATGCGACGCCCGGCGCCGGCGGGGTCGGGGGTGCGGGTGCCGGAGCGGCACTCAGGTAAGCGGGTAGCATAAAACCGGGCCGCCTTGCGCGGCCCGCGCTACCCGAGTTTTGCGCGCACCTTTGCGTTGAAGGTGCGGATGCGTTTCGCATTGATGCCGAAATCATTCCTGCCTACGCGCGATTTGGAGCGCATGTCGACATGCGTTCCGTCGGGTGCCGCTGCGACGCGCACCACCACGTCGTCCTTGAAGCCGAAGAGCAGCGATGTCGCAACGGCCTCGACCCGGCCTTGCGCGGGATCGGCTTCAACGATTTCCAGCCCCATGTCCGCGAGCGTGGCCTTGGCCGCGTCGAAAGCCTTGTCGGGCGGCGCTGCGCTCACGATGGGCGCTATGTCGGGATAAGCGCCCTTCTGCAATTCGCCCACCTTTGCGCCGTCGTAGGCCACCGGATGATCGTCTTTTTTCCGGTTGGCGGCCGCGCGCACGAACACCGGCGGATTCGCAAGGTCGGTGGTGATATCGTGGATCGCGGGAACGCTGTTGGCGGTTTGCCGCAGGTGGTACGGGATGTACGCCGTGATGCCCGCGACCAGCACGCCGGCGAAGCCAAGGACCAGCGCCCGGTTCGGCGCGCGGCCAACAGCGGCGAGAACAAGCCCAATCAACGTCAGGACCGCCGTTGCCGCGGCAACCCAGAACACATAACCCAGCGTGGCGATGCCGGTGCGGAAGTGCCAGAGATCGAAGCGGTAACCCAGTCCGGCGGCAAGGGCGGTCAATGCGCAGCCGATCGCGACGATGAAGCCCAGGGTGGTCAGCCAAACGGCGAGCTTGCGCATGACGGTATCTTCCTCCGCAGCGGATGCTACACGCTTACACCGGGCGGGACGGGGTTATTCCCGCGGGACCCATTTACCCGGTCACAGCATCTCAAGGGAGCGCGCCTTGGAGGGCGGCGGAAAAAGCGCGTCGAGCGCGGCCAGTTGCTGCCCGCTCAAGGTAATGTCCAGCGCGGCGAGGTTTTCCGTCATTCGCGCGGCGTTGCCGCATTTGGGAATTGCGATGACCCCGTCCTGTGCGAGCAGCCAGGCCAGTGCCGCTTGGGCGGGCGTCATGCCGTGCGTCTTGGCAAAGGCGGCCAGGCCTTTGTGTTTCACGAGGCGCGCCTGCTCGAGCGGCGAATAGGCCATTACCGGAATGTGTT
This sequence comes from Pseudomonadota bacterium, assembly GCA_031380765.1. GTDB lineage: Bacteria > Pseudomonadota > Gammaproteobacteria > Burkholderiales > SG8-39 > SZAS-79. Next base: position 1,576 of record JANMXB010000666.1, read on the forward strand.
TCGCGCGCAGCCACGGCAGCAGGTCCCATTCGATTCCGCGGCGGGAGAGGTTGTACAGGAGCTGGTTGGCCGCCACGCCCTTGCCGCCCTCGAGGCGATACAGCTCCTGCATGTCGGCAAGGTCGAGATTGCTCACGCCGTAATGGCGGATCTTTCCGTCGGCCTGGAGCCTGGTCAGGGCTTCGAGGGTTTCCGCAAACGGCACGTTGCCGCGCCAGTGCAGCAGGTACAGGTCGATGCGATCGGTCGCCAATCGCCGCAGGCTGCGCTCGCAAGCCGCGAGCGTGCCGTGCCGGGTCGCATTGCCCGGCAGGACTTTGCTGACGAGAAACACCTGATCGCGCCGGCCGGCAATCGCTTCGGCCACCAGCATTTCCGAGCGCCCGTCGCCATACATCTCGGCCGTGTCGATGAGCGTAAGGCCGTGGTCCAGGCCACTGCGCAGCGCCGCCAGTTCCTGCGCTCGTGCCGCCGGGTGGTCGCCCATGTTCCAGGTGCCTTGCCCGAGGGCCGGTACGCGCTCGCCTGAGGGTAGGGCGACGGTTTTCATTCCGCCCAGTTTACTAAATCGTGCAAAGATAGCGCGAGGCATGTTCTATTGGAGCCATATGAAGCTGATTGCCCTGATGTCGCTCACAGCTTTGACTCTTGGCGGTTGCGCCACGATCGACGCCCGCTGGGACGCCTGCCAGAAACCCGCCGCCACTTTCGTGCAGGTTGCGGATTGCACGACGCAGGCGGTCCATGCCGATGCGGCCCGTTGGGCGCAGCCCATCCTGCGCATGCGCAGCGAAGCCAGGGCGAAGCGGTTTGCCGCCAAGTCCGATGCGCTGATGGAGGAGGTCGCCGCGGGCCGCATGCACGACGCGGATGCGCGCGTCGAGTTGCGGCGCGCGCTCGACGAGCTGCAGGATGAGGAGCGCGACGACCGCCTGAGCCCGCTGCGCCAGCCGCAGAAATCCGGTATCACCTGCTCCCCCGCGGGCACCAGCGTGAGCTGCACGCCGAATTAGGCGGCTGCAATAACCGCGACTGTAAGACTTTGCCGACGCGAGCGTGAGGCTTCGTCCGACAGCGGTACGCTCACAGGTTGCCTACACTTTGCGGGTCGGCGGAGGAAGCCCGCCACTGGAGGCACGCCATGAGTGGTTATGTCGAATCCGTGCTGGCGGCGGGTGAAAGTGTGGTCTATCGCGCCGCGATTTCGCGCTGGAAGTATTTCCTGTCCTATTTCATCGGCGGCGCGCTCGTCGTGCTGGGTGTGGCGGCGGTCTTCTTTACGTACTTCGGTACCGATCTTCCCACGCGTATTGCCGGAGCCGTACCGCTCGTGCTGGGCCTGGCAATCGTGCTCTCGGCAATCATCCGCCGGCGCACGACCGAACTGGTGCTCACGGACCGGCGAATCATCGCCAAGCGCGGTTTCGTTTCGCGCGAAACGGTCGAGATGAACCTGGCGAAGGTCGAAAGCCTGCACGTCAGCCAGGGTCTTCTGGGCCGCATGCTGAACTATGGGGATGTTGCCGTGGTGGGAACGGGCGCGTCGCTCGAGCCCATGAGGTGCGTCTCGCGTCCGCTGGAACTGCGGCGCAAGCTCGGCGAACTGGCCGACGTGCCGGTGCTCAAAAAGCCGGCCTAGCCGCGGCTGCTGCCGGGCCGCGCTGTTTTTAGTCTTCCAGGGCCTTCCAGAGGCCGGACGATTCTTCGAGCGCCCAGGCGACCGCGCAGCCGATCACGAGCCACCCCAAGGTGGCCAGCGCGAGCGAGCTGTCGAAGTGCGCAAATCCGAGGCCGATCATTCCGCCGTTCCACAACATTTTCGGTTCTCCTTGTCGCCCGATCCGGGGGCCAATCCAGTGATTCAAAGATAGCCCGGCGGCACCGCCGCCGCTGTCCTCGTCCGCCTGATTCGGGTATCGGCGGTCCGCCTACAGGGCGAATCGGCGCGTTTTTCGGATAGGATGCGCACTCGATAAATGCCAAATAATCCGCAGTCGGCCCCGCCCTTTTGCCCAACTCACGCCTGATTTCGCTTTACCGGACGATGGCGCGCATCCGCGCCTTCGAGAACGCGGCCGAGATCGCCAGCCAGGGCGGCGTGCAGGCCTGGGGCATGGCTGCAAGCAGCACGCCGGCGCTGGTGCGCGGCCCGCTGCACCTGTCCACGGGGCAGGAGGCTGTCGCCACGGGCGTCTGCGCGAACCTGTTTCGCGAAGACCTGCTCACCTCGACCCATCGCGGGCACGGCCACACGCTCGCGAAGGGTGCCGACATGAACCGCATGATGTGCGAGCTCTTCGGGCGCTCCACCGGCTACAACCGCGGCAAGGGCGGCTCGATGCACATCGCCGATTTCTCGGTGGGCATGCTTGGCGCGAACGGCGTGGTCGCGGCGGGCATTCCGATCGCCGTCGGCGCCGCGCACGCGCTGAAGGTGCGCAAACAACCTTACATCGTTGCGTGCTTCTTCGGCGACGGCGCGGTGAATCGCGGTCCTTTCCTCGAAGGGCTCAACTGGGCCGGTGTCTACGGGCTGCCCGTGCTGTTCGTCTGCGAGGACAACCGGATTTCGGCCACCACGCCCACCGGGCCGATGACTTCCGGCGACGGGCCGTCGGCGCGCGCGAAGAGCCTCGGCATGCGCTGCGCGAGCGTTGACGGCAACGATGTGCGCGCGGTGGACGAGGCGACCCGCAAGCTCGCCGAATGGGTGCGCAACGGGCATGGCCCGGCTTTCCTGCACGCGGTGACCTATCGCTTCAAAGGCCATGTCTCGGTCGATCCGGGCGCCTATCGCGATGCGAGCGAAGTGGCGCAGGCGCTGCGCGCCGATCCCCTGATCCTGGCGCGCGATGCGCTGCTTGCCGGGGGAGAGCCGGCGGCCTCCATCGACGCCATCGATGCGGCCGCGAGGATCGAAACCGAAATTGCGCTGGCCGTCGCGAAAAGCTCGCCGTGGCCCGAGCCGGCCGGGGCCTACGAGGACGTGATGGACAGCGGCGCGGGCCAGTGGAGATGAGGGCCCCGGGGACCGTGAGCATGACGTATGCGCAGGCGGCCTGCCTTGCTTTGCAGGAAGCGATGCGCGCCGATGCGAACGTCGTCGCGCTCGGCGAGGATCTGGGCCGCGGCGGAATCTTCGGCCAGTATCGCGGCCTGGCGCAGGAGTTCGGCCCGGGCCGCATCATCGACACGCCCATCTCGGAAGCCACCATCATGGGCGCGGCGGTCGGCATGGCGCTCGCGGGCCTGCGGCCCGTGGTCGAGATGCGCGTGGTCGATTTCGCGCTGTGCGCGATGGACGAACTGGTCAACCAGGCGGCGAAAAACCGCTTCATGTTCGGCGGCCAGGGCCGCGTGCCGCTGGTCGCGCGCATGCCGATCGGGCTGTGGAGCGCGTCGGCCGCGCAGCATTCGCAGTCGCTCGAGGCGTGGTTCGCGCATATCCCGGGTCTCGCCGTCGTCGTTCCGTCCACGCCGGCCGACAACTACGGCCTGCTCAAGGCGGCCCTTGCAAGCGGCGACCCGGTGGTCTACATGGAACACAAGGAGCTTTGGGCCATCGAAGGCGAAGTCGAGGCCGGCGCGCTCGTGCCGCTGGGAAAGGCGCGCGTCGCTCGAGCTGGCACGGATCTCACCGTCGTCACCTGGTCGCGCTCCGTGCACGATTGCGTGGCGGCCGCCGCGGACCTTGCGAAGGAAGGTATTTCGGTCGAGCTCATCGACCTGCGCACGCTATGGCCCTGGGATCGCGACGGCGTGCTTGCCTCGTGCGCAAGGACCGGGCGGCTGCTGGTCGTGCACGAAGCGGTGCAGGCGTCCGGCTTCGGTGCCGAAGTCGCGGCGAGCGTCGCCGAGGCGCTTGGCGTCAAGGTCGCCCGGCTGGGCGCGCCGCGCATTCCCGCGGGTTATTCGCAGCCGCTGGAGGACGAGTCGCGCATCGGCGCGGGGAAAATCGCCGCCGCCGCGAAAAAGCTGCTGGCCTAGCCGTGCAGGTGCCGAAACCGGCCCGCACCCCCGAAGACTGGATCGCGGTCCTCGCAATGGGGCTGCTGTGCCTCATCACTTTCGCCAACGTGCTGGTGCGGTATTTCTCCGACCAGTCGTTCGCGTGGACCGAAGAGTTCTCGGTGTTCCTGCTGGTGGTGATGACGCTGGCCGGCGCGGCGGCGGCGGCTGCGCGCGACAACCACGTGCGCATCGAATACTTCCTGAACGGCGGCAGCGCAGCGCGCAGGCGCTTTCTTTCCGTCGGCGGCGCGCTGGTGACGCTGGTGTTTTTCCTGTTTCTCGCGGCGCTGACCGGGGATATGGTCTGGGACGACTACCGCTACAGCGAAACCTCATCGGGTCTGGGCGTGCCGCGCTGGTGGTACACGGTGTGGGTGCCGGTTCTGTGCCTTGGCATCGCCTGGCGCGCCGGCATGGTGTACGAGCGTTTGCGCAAAGCCCGATGATCGGCGTCCTGCTGTTCACGGTGTTCATCGTGCTGATGCTGGCCGGCGTGCCGATCGGCGTCGCGCTGGGCATTGGCGGGACGCTCGCGATTGCGGTGGCCAACAGCGATGCGCAGCTCTGGGGTCTCTTAGCCGTGCCGCAGAATTTTTACGCCAGCATCGCGAAGTACCCGTTGCTCGCGTTGCCGATGTTCGTGCTGGTCGGCGCGATCTTCGACCGCTCCGGCGTCGCGCAGCGCATGGTCACGTTCGCGATCGCCGTCGTCGGCCGCGGGTCCGGGATGTTGCCGCTGGTTGCGATCAGCGTCGCGATGGTGCTTGGGGGCATTTCGGGGTCGGGGCCGGCCAATGCGGCGGCAGTAGGCGGCGTGATGATCGCGGCGATGTCGAAGGCCGGCTATCCGCCGGCGTTTTCGGCCAGCGTGATCGGCGCGGCGGCCGCCACCGACATCCTGATCCCGCCGTCGATCGCTTTCATCGTCTACAGCGTGATGGTGCCCGGCGCTTCGGTGCCCGCGCTGTTTGCCGCAGGCATGGTGCCCGGCGTGCTTGCCGGCCTTGCGCTGATCGTCCCCGCGGTGCTGATCTCCCGCAAGCACGGCTTCGGCGCGGGCGAAGCCGGGCTGCCGCGCCCGCCGTTCTGGCATAGCCTGAAGGAGGCGATTTGGGGGCTCGTTGCGCCGGTCCTGATCCTGGGGGGCATGCGCATGGGGTGGTTCACCCCCACCGAAGCGGCAGTGGTCGCGGTGTTCTATGGCCTGTTCGTCGGCATGGCGATCCACCGCACGATCGGCTTTCGCGATCTGTTCGACATCTTCCGCGAAGCCGCCGAGCTCTCCGCGGTCATCATGCTGATCCTCGGCCTTGCGGGAATCTTCGCTTACTCCGTAAATACCCTGGGCATCGCCGACCCGATCGCCGCCTTCATCGCCAGCAGCGGCCTGGGCAGCCTGGGCGCGATCGTCATGATCGTGGTGATCCTGATGTTCGTCGGCATGTTCCTCGACGGTGTGTCGATCTTCCTGATTTTCCTGCCGCTGCTCATGCCGATCGCCAAGGTGTTCAACTGGGACCCGGTGTGGTTCGGCGTGATCCTGACCATGAAGATCGCGGTCGGACAGTTCACCCCGCCGATGGCGGTCAACCTGATGGTTGCGTGCAAGATGGCGAAAGTCCCCATGGAAGCCACGATCCCCTGGGTCGGCTGGCTGATCGTGAGTTTCCTGGCGGTGACGTTCGTGGTGATCCTGTTTCCGGAGCTCGCGCTGTGGCTGCCGCGGGAACTTGGGTACTGATGCAATCGGCTAATATGGATCCATGGGAAAAATAGCGATTCTGGCCGCGGGCCTGCTCGCCTGCGCGTTTGCCGCGCAGGCGCAAACCTACCCCACCAAGCCGATCCGCCTCGTCGTTCCTTTCGCGCCGGGCGGCAGCTCGTCGATCGTCGC
>JANMXB010000602.1:0-5638 GCA_031380765.1 Pseudomonadota bacterium
GACCTGCTGCACGGGCTCGGCGAGCACCTCCCAGTTGGCATCGAGGTCCTCCGCAAAGCGCCCGGGATTGGCTTCCAGCTTTCCGAGACCGCGCAGGCAGGCAACGTACGCAAGCAGCGTGTGGCCGAGCGCCGTGCCGGCATTTCTGAGCGCGGTCGAATCGGACAGATCGCGCTGCCAGCGCGACACCGGCAGCTTGTCCGCGAGGTGGCGCAGCAGCGCGTTCGCCACGCCGATGTTGCCCTCCGAATTCTCGAAGTCGATCGGATTGACCTTGTGCGGCATGGTCGAGGAGCCCACTTCCCCCGCCTTGAGCTTCTGCTTGAAGTAGCCAAGCGAGATGTAGCCCCACAGGTCACGGTCGAGGTCCAGCAGCACGGTGTTGGCATGCGCCCAGGCGTCGAACAGCTCGGCGAAAGTGTCGTGCGGCTCGATCTGGGTGGTGTAGGGATTGAATTCCAGGCCCAGGCTCTCCACGAAACGGCGGCAGAATGCCTCCCAGCCGAACGCCGGATAGGCGGCAAGGTGCGCGTTGTAGTTGCCCACCGCCCCGTTCAATTTTCCCTGCACCGAGACACCGGCGATCCGTGCGCGCGCCCGGCGCAGGCGGTGCACGAAGTTGGCCAGTTCTTTACCCATCGTGGTCGGGCTCGCCGGCTGGCCGTGGGTACGCGAGAGCATCGCAAGGTCCGCGTGCTTGTGGGCAAGCGTACGCAGGCAAGCAATGACCTCATCGAGCCGGGGCAGCATCACCTGCGCGCGCGCGTCGTCTAGCATCAATGCATACGAAAGATTGTTGATGTCCTCCGAGGTGCACGCGAAATGGATGAATTCGAGCGAGCGTTCGATTTCCTTGTTGCCCGCGAGCCTGCCCTTGAGCCAGTACTCGATCGCCTTGACGTCGTGGTTCGTCTCGGCCTCGATGTTCTTGATGTGCGCGGCGTGCGTCCCGGAAAAATTCGAGATGAGTTTGTCCAGGGCGGCGACGGTCTTTGCGCCAAACGGACGCAGCTCGCCGATGGCGGGTTCCGCGGCAAGCGCCTTCAGCCATTCGAGCTCGATCCTGAGCCGGTAGCGGATCAGTGCCGCCTCGCTGAAATGCCCGCGCAGCGCGTCGACCGATTTCGAGTAGCGCCCGTCGAGGGGGGAAAGGGCGCTGAGTTGAGAAACGGGGCCGGGCATTTGGTAATCGCGCAACTTGTTCAGGTGTTCTGGCCCGGCATTATAACTTCCGCTCCGCAATCGCCGCAGGTGCGCAATGCTATAATCGGTTTGCAACATTTCCCGGAAAGAACCCTCCCCCATGAAACTCCTTGGCTCGGTACCGAGTCCTTTCACGCGCAAAGTGCGCATCGTGCTCGCCGAAAAGCGCGTCGAATGCGCTTTCGAGCTCGTAGACGTCATGGCGGCCGACAGTCCGGTGCCGGCCCACAACCCCCTGGGCAAGGTGCCCGTGCTCGTGCTCGACGACGGCGCCACGCTCTACGACTCGCGCGTCATCGCCGAGTTTCTCGACACCGTCTCTCCCATCGGGCGGCTGATTCCCGAAGAAAGCCGCGGCCGCATCGCAGTGCGCCGCTGGGAAGCGCTGGCCGACGGCACGATCGATGCGGGCATCCTTGTCCGCTACGAACAGGCGCGCGAGTCAAAGCTGCAAAGCTCCGCGTGGATAGCGCGCCAGACTGGCAAGCTCGAGCGCGGACTGGCCGAGATGGCCAGGGAGCTTGGCGACAAGCCCTGGTGCCACGGCAACGGCTTCACGCTCGCCGACATTGCCTTCGGCTGCACGCTGGGCTGGCTTTCCTTCCGTTTCAGCGCAATCGACTGGCGCGGCACCTACCCCAACCTCGCGAAACATTTCGACAAGCTTTCGGAGCGCCCTGCTTTCGCCGATACCGTGCCCAAGGCGTGAAGGGGTGAACGAAGGCACGCTCCTGTTCGTCAATTTCGTAGCGTACTCATTGTTGCTCCTGGTCCCGATTGTCGGGGTCGAAGCCTGGGAACTCAAACGGGCACTGCCCCTCTCCGCCGGACGCGCGGCGGCGGTTTCCGGCCTCGCGAATGTAGTTTCCACGCTTGTCGGCGCCGGCGCGGTCCTGGGTGCCGGAACGGTGCTGGGTTACCTGGACGTGATTGCGCAGCCGCAGGCGGGCGAAGGCGACATCGCCGTGCTCATAGCACTGATCCCGTGTTTTTTCCTGTCGGTATGGACGCAAACGCTGGTCGGGTCGCAGCTTCTCAAGCATCTTTCTGCCGCTGAAGTTCGCGCGGCGTTCTTTCGCGCCAACCAGCTGAGCTATGCGATGATCGGAATCGTCCCGATCGCGCGGTTCGCAAAGAGCGCGATCGTCAACGGGCGCATTGTCTGGTGAGGCGCTTGCCTTGGCACCCAGGGACCGGCCACGTCTGTAGCCGCAATTGACCTACTGTACTGCGCATTCCCCTTCCTTGGCCTTGCCCACGCCTCGACCGTCGGACTTGTTCTGGCTGATGCTCGATGGCATCGTGACCTGAATTCCCTGCTGGGCCGGGACAACCGCGGGCGGCGTGCTCGAATTGCGCACGTACCCGAACTGTCCGCTCGAAACAACCTGCTCCCCTGCGTTGTTCTTTACGACGATGGCTCCGTCCGCCACGTCCACGTGCAGGCCGTTTTCAGGGGGTTTGCCCGTAGCAGTCGGTACCCCGCCGCAATCGTTCTGACAGATCAGAGCGCCGAAATGCGTTCCACGGATGCCCATGGTGGCCGTATCAGTGGTGAATTTCACGGCGTCCTGATTGCGCTTGCCGACCAGTCCGGTCACCGCACGCATTCCGCCTTTGAGCATGCTCATGACGACGCTGTCGGACTCCGGCTTGCTTTCGATGAAGGCATAAGCCGTGACAAGAAGCTGCGTGCCCGGACGCAGGACCACTTCGCCCCCGTCGACAAACTTGACGCGTGCGTAGGTATCCGTCTGGGTGGTGAGCGTGTCGCCTTCCTGAATTTCGGATTTGACCGAAATCACCCTGCTCGTGCCGTCGGGGCTTTTCGCGGTCAGCAGGCCGGACAGATGGGTGACCTGCCCCACGGTTTTGGCTGCAAGGTCGGCGCACGGGAAGGCCAGGAGCATCACGGCAAGAATGCGCCCAGTTGCCATTGACATCTTGAGCAGGTTTCCCATCGGGGTCAGCCGCATGTGGCGGGCTTCTTGCGGGAGGCTTTCGAGTCGCCTTTTTTCGATTGCGCCTCGTCCTTCTTCTTGTCGTCCTTCTTGTCTTCTTTCTTGTCATCCTTGGCGCTCGCCGACTTGCTGTCGCTGTCGGAGGACTTGCTGTCGGAACCCGAAGATTTCCCGCTGTCCGAGGAAGAAGATTTTCCTCCGCTGTCCGAGCTTCCCGATTTTCCGCCGTCCGAGCTCGAACTGCCGCTGCCGGCGTCGGAAGACGAAGACCCCGACGACGAACTCGAGGAGCTGCCTGAAGAGTTGCCCGACGAAGACGAGGAAGAGCTCGACGATCCGCCCGTCGTGCCACTCGATCCGGATGTGCCCGACGAACTCGAGGAACCGGAGGAGGAACTGGAGCTCGACGATCCGCCGAAAGTACCCTCGGATCCACCCGTCGTGAATCCGGTCGCGATCAGTTTCAGCGGGCCCGAACCGCCCGTAGAGGCACCCGCCGCAGTCGCGTCGTTCTGGGTTGACTGGGTCGCTGAAGCCTTGGATTCCGATACGGCGGAGGTCGACGTGGAGGACGAGGTCGAAGTCACGGTCGATGCCTGCGTGGTCGCGGTAATCGCGCTGACGACTTGGGCCACCGCCGGCTGCACATTTGAAGCCGGTGCCGGCACATCGGAAAGGACCGTCCCGGTTATGGCATCCGTGATCGAGAAGGTGCCGCCCACTGTGACATCCAGCAGCCCGACGCGGGTTGTAAGCTGGGCATTTCCTCCCGCGGCAATTATTGCGCTCGCGCCAGTCAGGTTGGCTCCCGTGGCTCCCTGCGCGACTCCCAGGTTGCCCCCTGCACTCACACCTATCTCCCCGCTTCCGGCATCGAGGCTGGTAAGCAGGATGTTGCCGGTCTGGGCCGCATAGCCAATGCTGCCGCCCTTGGATGAGGTCGTGGTGCCTGGCGCCATGCTGATATTTCCAGTCTGCGCACTTGCCGTGACATTGCCGCCGTTACTGCTCACGTTTGAATTCTGGTTCACGCTGTCCCCGGCGGTCAGGACGATTGTTGCGGTCGCCCCGATGCTGCTCACCGGACCGCCGAGAGTCAGGTCATCGCCCGCCGCGGGCGACTGCCCCGCCGTGAGCACGATGTTCCCGCTCGATGAAATGCCTGCCGCGCCTATGACGATGGGACTGTGCGCGACGAGGGAAACCCCTCCGCCAGTCGCAGTCACGAGGCCCGAGGTGCTCAGGGCGCCTGTGTTGTCCACCGAAATGCTGCCCCCGCTATTGGAGATTCCGGCGATATCAAGCACCCCGGCGTTGACCAGCACAATGCCGCCGCTGCCGCTGTTGGTCGCATTGAATGTGCTGATCCTGTTGCCTGGATTCCCGAGGTTCGTACCCGTCAGCGAAGCCGTGACAAGCGACGTGCCGACGATGGGAGCACTCTGGCCGATCGAACCTGAAGGCGCAGTCAGTGACAGGAACGGCGCGGTAATCGCGCCGACGACCAGATTCCCGGAGGCCTGATTGAGCGTTGCCTTGGCGGTCCCACCCAGAACGATGCTGCCGCCGGTCTGGCTGAAACTGTCGCTCACCGTGAGGCTCCCGGTCCCCGCGAGTGACCCGCTGGCCATCGTGAATTGTGCAGTCGTGAGCTGGTTGTTGATGGTCAACACGCTTGCGGCGCTGCCGGCCAGGCTGAGCGACCCTGCGCTGGTCAGCGTGGCGAGTGTGGTGTTGACCAGGCTCCCTCCGGCGTCGTAGGTCACCGAAGAACCGCTCGGTATGATCACTGCGAGAACGTTGCTGGCATCCGGCAATGCTCCGCCGGCCCAGTTCGACGCCTGCGACCAGTTTCCGTTGGAGCCGCCCACCCACGCCACGCTCGCCAGTTGGGTGATGTTCGCGCTAAGACCGGTCAGGCTGGCCGGGTTTACTGCGGCGTAGTTGCCGGCGTCCGGGCCAGCGAGCGCCAGGCTCGAAGCCGTAACACTCTTGGCGCTACCCGCGTTTCTGTCCGAAAAACTGCCTGTTCCGCTGCTGACTGCGACGGCATCTCCAGCGAAAACCCCGCCAATCACGGCCGAACCGGTATTCAGCGTCGCGCTCGTATTGCCATCGTAAACCTTGCTGTTGGCACTGATTCCGCTCGCCGTCAGCGGCGCCGGCGTGATTACTCCAGTCGTGTTGTCGACCAGCGTCACCGCGTAGTTCGCCCCGCCGTTGCCGTCATTGATCGTTGCCGTCGGCGTGAGTGTCTTGCCGGTGCCAGCGTTCTTGTTCGCGTACGCCTCGGTGAGCACCGCCGTGTCCGTGCCGAACAGCGCGCCCGTGCTGATCGTCGGTGTTGCTACCGCTCCCGTGGTCGCATCGTAGACTCGCGTGTTGGTCTGCGCGCTCACCGTCAGCGGCGCCGGCGTAATCGTGCCGGTCGTGTTGTTCACGTAGGTGATGTTGTAGTTATTCCCGCTGTTGCC
>JANMXB010000603.1:0-3147 GCA_031380765.1 Pseudomonadota bacterium
CCGGCAACCATGCTGACGTCCTGAAGCACGCCGTTCTGGTCCATCTGCTCGCTTACCTCACGAATAAAGACAAGCCGCTCTGGTATGTCGACACGCACGCTGGCGCCGCGGGGTATTCGCTCGGCGAGGCGTGGGCGCAGAAGAACGCCGAGTTCGACACCGGGATCGGCCGGCTGTGGGCGCGCAAAGACGTGCCGGTGTCCCTTGCCCCGTACCTGCACGAAGTCCGCGTGCTTAATCCAGAAGGCAGCCTGCAGTTTTATCCGGGGTCTGCGCAGATCGCGATGCAGATGCTGCGCGAGCAGGACCGCCTCCGGCTCTTCGAGCTGCACAGCACCGAGAGCCGTGAGTTGCGCGCGCACTTTGCCAACGAAGCGCCGCGCGTTCTCGTCCAGGCGGGCGACGGGTTCGACGGGTTGAAATCGGTGCTGCCGCCTCCTTCGCGGCGCGGACTTGCGCTGATCGATCCTTCGTACGAGGACAAACGCGACTACGCCCGTGCGCGCGGGGCCCTTGAGGATGCGCTGCAGCGCTTTGCGACCGGCGTCTACGTGCTGTGGTATCCGGTAGTGCAGCGGCGCGAGTCGCAGCAGTTTCCGGCGTCGCTCAAGCGCCTGCAGCGCAAGAACTGGCTGCACGTTTCATTGACAGTAAAGGCACCGGCCGCCGACGGATTCGGCCTGCACGGCAGCGGGCTGTTCATCCTCAATCCCCCTTGGGACCTTCCGGCGATGCTCGCAGAGGCGATGCCTTATCTCGTGAAGACCCTCGGCCAGGACCCGACAGCCTGCTACACGCTCGAAAGCGAGCTCGCCTGAGCGCCTAGACCTTAAGGCTCTCTTCCGAGAGATCCTTCCTTTTGTCTACGTTGAAGCGGCCGTCGTAGATCGGGCCCATGCCGGTGGTCGGGCCCTGGTACTGCACGAACAACATCAGGCCGCCGGTGTCGGTCGACAGATCCGCCTCGAAGTGTGGATCCGGGTAGTTGACCATCGTGCCGGGGCCGATGGTCCGGTCGCCGACCTTGAAAGTGCCTTCCAGCACGTACCAGACCTGCGCAAAGTCGTGCCGGTGCAGGGGGTGATGCGCGCCAGCCTCGTAGCGCACGAAACCGGCATTCGGCTCGGTGGGCCGCTCAGGCCTCGGATGGAACAGCATCTTGCTGTGCTGGCCCGGGAAACGCAGCGTCTCCCACGCCATGTCGTCGATGTGGCGGAACTGCGCGGCGTGGTCCGAATCGAGCTTCATGGGGTCTCCTTTGGCGCTTGGTCGATGGCAGCAATTTGGCTGAAGATCGGCTCTGGGAGCGGGGTCGGCTTAAAAAATGGCAGCAATTGGGTCACTCCAGGTCGAACTTCACGACTGCGCGCCCGCGCGCGCCCGAGGCGATGAGCTTGGCGCAATGCGCCTGCAGGTCGTTGAACGGGATCGTATACGCAATTCTTGCGATATGCCGCGGACGCAGGTCGCCGCCTGGCTGCATGCGTGCCCATGCCGAGCCGCGCTCAGGGACGGGATGGTTGCCGTTGATGCCGACCAGCGACACGCCGCGCAGGATGAAAGGGTAGATCGAGGTGGTGAGGGTTTCGCCCGCGGCATTGCCGAAGGCGCAGACCACGCCGCGCTGCTTCATCGAACGCAGCAGCGCGTCGAGAGGCTTGCCGCCGACCGCGTCGATCGCGCCGGCCCAGCGTTGCTCTTCCAAAGGCTGGTCGCCCGCGGCGATGCCGTCGCGGCCGACGATCTCCGCCGCGCCGATGCTGCGCAGGTAATCGTGCTCGGTGGTCTTTCCCGTGCTCGCAACGACGCGATACCCCAGCCCGGCAAGCATGTCGATCGCAAACGACGAGCTGCCGCCCGTGCCGCCGGTCACGAGGATCGGCCCTTTGTCCGCGGAAACGCCGCGATTGATCAACTCTTCCACAGCGAGCGCGGAGGTGTAGGCCGCGAGGCCCATCGCCACCGATTCGAACGGGTCGGTGCCCTCCGGGATGCGGCCGATCCACTCCCCCGGCACTCTGACGTACTCACTATAGCCGCCGTCGCGCAGCATGCCGAAATCGCGCCCGCCCTGGACGGTCACCTTGTCGCCGGCGCGGAAGGAAGGATCGGCGGATTCGACGACCGTGCCCGCGACCTCCACCCCGGGGACGCACGGATAGCGCGAGATCACCTTGGCCACCCCCGTCACCGCGCGTGCATCCTTGTAATTGACCGCGGCGTACTCGGAGCGGATGACGACGTTGCCGGGGTCGAGGTCGTCGATCGATTGTTCGACCATGCGGCTCACGCGCTTGCCCTCCTCGCTGTACAGGCGCAGGGCCCTGAACTTCATGGCTTCGTTTCCTTGCGCTGGATTACAACGCCGCCGGCGAGCAGCGCCTCGATTTCCGCTTGGGCAAGACCGAATTCGGCGAGGATCTCGCAGCTGTGCTCGCCGACCGCCGGCGGCCCGCGGTGCACGCGCGACTGCGCATCGCGGTCGCCCATCGCCATGCCAGGCATGCGCACGGTGCCTGCGACCGAGCTCTGCGTCTGGACGATCACGCCGTTGTGCGCGAGCTGCGGGGAGTCCATCAGCAGCCGATAGTCGGCGATCGGTCCGCAGATGATGTCGGCCGCCTCGAGCCGCACCTGCCACTGCGCCGTAGTCCTGGTGGCGAGGCGCGATTTGAGCTCGGCCATCAGCTTCGGCCGGTTGGCCACGCGTTGCGGGCTGGTCGCCAGGTCGGGATGCGCCGCAAGCGCCGGATCCCCAAGGACGCTGCAGAGCGCCTTCCAGCGGTCCTCGTGGTAGGCAGCGATCATGATCCAGCCGTCCTGCGTCGGGAACGCCTCGTTGGGCGCGGAGTAGGGCGCCGCCGTGCCGGTGCGCGCGGGGATCTCTCCGCTTGCAAGGTAGGAGGCCACCGCCGACTGTTGAAGCATCACGCCGCTGTTGTACAGACTCACGTCCAGGTGCTGTCCTTTGCCGGAAGAGTCGCGCGCACGCAATGCTGCGAGCACCGAGGTGGTGGCGAGAAATCCCGTCGTCATGTCCACCGCCGGCACCAGCACTTTCATGGGCGGCGAATCCGCGTCGCCGATGGTGCTCATCAGCCCGGATACCGCCTGCACGATCCCGTCCACGCCCGGCTTGTCGCGCCA
>JANMXB010000662.1:0-6116 GCA_031380765.1 Pseudomonadota bacterium
TTCCTGAAAGATGCCGCGCGCCTGTCGGACGCCGACATCGACCGGCTGGTCGCCGAAGGCGTGGTCTTCTGCGACCCGAAATCGGAATCACTGCGCGGGACCGACAGCCGGGTCGGCTGAGGTCCCTGCGCCCATCCCACACTCACCAAGGCTCTTCTCCCATGGATCCCTTCAAGGCGTTTCGCGTCCATACCATCGACGGCAAGCCCGTGTGCCGGTTCGAGAAGCTCACCCTGGAGGAGCTCGATCCCGGCCCGGTGGTCATCAAAGTGGCGTTCTCGGCGATTACCTATAAGGACGCGATGGCGGCACGAGGGGTCGGCAAGAACGTGCGTACCGACCGTCCTTGCGTCACCGGCGTCGACCTTTCCGGCGAGGTCGTTTCTTCGCAGGATCCGCGCTTCAAACAAGGCGACAAAGTCGTCGTGACGAACTACAAGCTCGGGGTCGAGCAGGATGGCGGTTATGCGGAATACGCGCGGGTTCCCGGCGACTGGATCGTGCCGCTGCCGGCCGGGCTTTCCCTGTACGAGGCGATGGGCCTGGGCACCTCGGGACTCACGGCCGCGCTTGCCGTCGACCGGCTGGAAGCGGCGGGGCTCTCGCCCAAGGATGGGGCAGTCGGCATCACCGGCGCGACAGGCGGCGTCGGAAGCCTTGCCGTGAACATGTTCGCCCAGCTCGGCTACAAAGTGGTCGCCATTTCCGGCAAGCGGGACCAGGAGGCCTTCCTCAAGTCGATCGGCGCGCAGACCCTCCTCCTGCGGGAAGAATTCCTGCGTGATCGCGCGGCGCTCGCGTCCCCGCTTTTCGCCGGCGCCCTGGACAACGTTGGCGGGATTTTCTTCGACCGCCTCGCCGCCAGAATGCAACCCTTCGGAAAAATGGCCGTGGCCGGCATGGCGGTGGGCGCGGAGGTGACCACCACTGTGCTGCCCCTCATTCTGCGCTCCATCGACATCCTCGGCATCAACGTCTCCCGGCAGCTTCAGATGAAAGAGCGCCGCCGCCTGTGGGAGCGCATGGCGACCGATCTCAAGCCGCGCGATCTCGCATCGATCTCACGGCCTGTCGCGTTTGAAGATCTCGACCGCAGGATGGACAGGTTTTTCGATGCCACAACGATCGGGCGCGTCGTAGTCGAGGTCGGATCCAGGGCCCCCGCGCGCAGCTGACGTGCGCATGAGCAGTAAACCTTCGAGCGGGGAACCTTCGATGGACGAGTGGACCGACGTTGTCGTCGTTGGCTACGGATTCGCCGGCGGCACGGCGGCACTCACCGCGGCCGACGCGGGCAAGGACGTCCTGCTGCTCGAGAAGATGGCGGTCCCCGGCGGCATCTCGATCTGCTCGGGCGGCGGCTTTCGGGTCGCGCGCGATGCGGCCCGCGCGCTCGAGTACCTTGGCGCCACCAACTCGGGCTCGATCGACCTGGCGCTGCTGCAGGCCATGGCCGACGAAATGGTTGCGCTGCCGCAGTTCGTCGCAAAGCTAGCAAGCATCAATGGCGCCTCGCTCGTCACGCTGGAGCGCCCCGGCAGCTACCCCTTTGCGGGTTGCGACACCTTCCGTTTCCTCGAAGTGGACGCGATACCGGGCTTCGACGCGAGACTCGCCTATCCCCGGGTACGATCGCTGCGCGCCGGGATCAATGCATTCAAGGTCATCGACGACAACATCCGGGCGCGTTCGCGCATCGCGGTGCGCTGTTCCGCGGCTGTGGTACGCCTCCTGCAGGACGAAGCGGGCGCAGTCGTCGGCGTGGAAGTCGACAGCCCGCACGGCGTCCGGCAAATCGGCGCGCGCTGCGGCGTCGTGCTTGCCTGCGGCGGCTTCGAGTCGAGCCCGGAAATGCAGCGCCGGTATTGGCAGCTCCGCCCGGTGCTGCCGAGCGCGACCCGCGGCAACACCGGCGACGGTTTTCGCATGGCGCAGGCGCTGGGCGCCGAGTTGTCGCACATGTGGCACTTCCACGGCAGCTACGGTTTTCGCCACACCGATCCCGCGTACCCTTTCGGGATCCGCTCCAAAAAGTTGCCCGACTGGGTGCCGGATCGGCTCGACACGAAGGCGCAGATGTCATGGATCCTGGTCGATGGCAGCGGCCGGCGCTTCATGAACGAGTACCAGCCGTACGTGCACGATACCGGCCACCGCTGGTTCGACAGGTACGACCCGGTGACAATGCGCTTTCCCGCCATGCCCGCGTTCATGGTGTTCGATGAGGCCGGCCGCGGCATGTATGCGGTCGCCAAGTCTTACATCAACGATCCCGACATCGCGCCGTATGACTGGAGCGACGACAATCTGCGCGAGGTTGAGCTCGGCATCCTGCAGCGCGCGGACTCCATCGCAGCACTGGCGCGAGCCATGAATGTCCCCGGAGCGCAGCTCGAGCAGACGGTGGCTGATTGGAACGCACAATGCGCCGCCGGGGCGCCGGACGCTTTCGGGAGGCCCGCCGGCACGCGCGTGCCCATCGTCTCCGCCCCGTTCTATTTCGGTGCGGTCTGGCCGGTCGTTTCCAATACCCAGGGCGCGCTCAGGCACGACGTTGCGCAGCGGGTCCTGGATACCTTCGACAACCCGATCGCGCGCCTTTACGTGGCGGGCGAGCTCGGCAGCATCTGGGGCTTCCTGTATCTCTCCGGTGGCAACCTGAGCGAGTGCCTCATCAGCGGGCGCGTGGCCGGACGCAACGCCAGCAGCGAAAAGCGCCGTTCCGCAGGAACCACTAAAACTACATTGAAGGAGGAGACATGAAAAACCTACTTGCAGTCCTGGGGGCTCTCGGCGCCCTCGGCGTGGGTCATTCGCAGCCTGTGCATGCGCAGGACTACCCCGCGCGCCCTGTCAAGATCGTCGTGCCCTACGCGGCCGGCGGCAGCACCGACATCCTTACACGCATCGTTGCGAACAAGCTTACGGGCCGCGTCGGCCAGACCTTCATCGTGGAAAACCGGCCCGGCGCGAACGGCATCATCGGCAGCGAGGCGGTCGCGCGCTCGCCGGCCGACGGCTACACGATCCTGATGGCCACCAACGGCCAGACGATCAACGTCGGGCTCTACCAGAACATGCCGGTGGACATAGAGAAGGATTTTTTGCCGATCGTGAACGTCGCCGCGATGCCGAACCTCATCGTCGTTCACCCTTCGGTGCCTGCAAAGACCATCCACGAGCTCATCGACCTCGCCAAAGCCAGGCCCGGCAGCCTTTCGTACAGCCATGCGGGCATCGGGTCGCCCCAGCACCTGGCCGGGGAGATGTTCAAGCTGGTGACCAAGGTCAACATCGTGGGGATTCCCTACAAGGGCGGCGGCCCGGCCGTGGCAGACGCAGTCGCCGGCGTGGTTCCCATGGTTGTCGTCGGTATCCCGGCGGCCAGCCAGCACATTGCCTCGGGAAGATTGCGCGGGCTGGCGGCGACCAGCGTCAAGCGCTCGCCGCTGCTGCCGGAACTGCCCACGGTCGCCGAAAGCGGTTATCCCGGATTCGACGCGATTTTCTGGATTGCCCTCATCGGCCCGCGGGCGATGCCTGCGGCCGTCGTGCAGCGCCTGAACGCCGAGATCAACGCCGTACTGCGGGACCCGGACATCGAGAAGCAATTCGCCTTGCAAGGCGCCTCCCCCGCCGGCGGGACCCCGGCCGAACTTGGCATCTACATCCGGAAGGATATCGAGATGTGGTCGGGTGTCATCAAGGAAGCGAATATCAAGGCGGAGCGCTAAAAGCGTTAGCGGGCTTCCCCCGCAAAACCCTGCTGCAATACCGCCAGGCGTTCGAGGGCAACATGCGGCAACGGCCCTTTCATCACGGCTGCGAGTGCGCTCTCGAATTGCTGCGGCGTCGCTACCCCCACCAGGATCGTGCCCATCGCTGGATGCGAGATGCAAAAGCGCGTGGCGGCTTCGGCGAGGCTCGCCGCAAACCCCTCGTCGACGAGCGGCGCCAGGCACTGCGCGCGCCTGAGGTCGCCCGCATAGCTGCTGGCCGAGCCGATCGGCTCCGGCGGCGGGCTTGCGATTGGATGACGCCCGGCCGTGCCGGAAAGCGCGCCGCCCGCCAGCACCCGGATTCCGATCACGCCCACGCCCGCGGCCTTGGCGAACTCGAAGAGCTTGCCGTAATCCTGCGCGGGATAGTCTGGCGGCAATGCTTGCGCGGCGGAGGGATTGAGCATGTTGTAGGTGACCTGCGCGGAATCGAACACGTGGGCCTCGATCACCTTCTGCAACGCCGGCGTGTCGCCAATGGCCGTGATACCGAGGAACCTTACTTTGCCCTGCCGGCGCAGCGCCTCGAACGCAGGCACGATTTCGTTCAGCACCTGCCGGGTGCTGAGGGAACTGCCGCCACCGGCGGAAGTGATCGGGTTGTGGCAATGGAGGATGTCGACCCGCTCGAGGCCCAGCCGCCGCAGGCTTGCCTCAAGCGACCTGGCAATCGCCTCCGCGATCGGCCCGGGATCAGGCGGCAGCCGGACTTTCGTGCCGACGATGGCATCCGCGGCCTTGTGTTTCCTCAAAGCGCGGCCGAGATTCTTTTCCGATTCGCCGTTGCCGTATTGCACGGCGGTGTCGAAATAGTTGACGCCCGCATCGAGCGCCCGCCCGATCGCACGCTCCTGGTCGGCGGGTTCGCCCCGCACCATCAGCCCGCCCACCGCGCCGCAGCCGAAACCCAGGATCGAGACCTGCATCCCGGTGCGGCCGAACGTTCGCATCTGCATCGCTGTTTTCTCCCCGCGGGAAATGATTGCACGCCGGGACGCGCAGTGCAATTCGCGCATTTCCGCTACGCCCCGGCGCGTGAGTCCCGAATGCCCTGCGTGATGTCCTGCATGACGCCGGCGACCTGGACGATCTTTTGCGCCGCATCCCGGATCAGGAACGTGCGCAGATGCACGCGACGCACGGTCGCGTCCGGCCTGACGATCCGGCACTCGAAATCGACGCCGCCGCTGCGCAGCTCGCCTGTTTCGAGGACCACCCTCTGCATGTCTTCCGGATGGATGGCGGCAAGGAGCTTCCCGGACCGGTCTCCGGCGGCCAGGCGCTGGCCCGTAATCGCTTCCCATGCGGGGTTGACGTAGCGGATCAGGTCGCCGTTGACTTCCCGGATCCATGCCGCATCGGGCAGACAGTCCGCGAACTGGCGGAACAGTTCCTCGCTCTCGCGCAGCGTGGCGGAGCGCTCCTGGAATGCATTTTCCACGGCGATGCCGCCTTCTTTGCGGCTCGACAGGCGCGCATACAGGAGAGCGTGGACTTGGGCGAGCACCTGCGTGCTGTTGATCGGCTTGGCGATGAATTCCCTGGCGCCGGCCTGCACGGCTCGCAGCTTGTAGTCGGGCTGGGCGCTGATCACGAGAACCGGCAGGTCACGTTCTCCTTCGATCTCCTTGAGACCCTCGATGACCTGGAAGCCGTACATGTCGGGCATCAGCAGGTCGAGCAGGATGAGGTCGTAGTTTTGCTCGCGATGAAGGTCGCAGACCTCGCGCGGATCCGTCGTCGAGGCGACGCAGGTATAGCCCGCGCTGTCCAATATGACCTTCAGCAACTTGATGTTGGTCGGTTGATCGTCGACGATCAGTACCTTGGCATTCAGGATTTCGGCTGCATCGACCATGGGGGACGGCTCCTTTGGCCATGATCCGGCAATTCATGTGCCGCCGTATGTTCGACACCGCGCTTAGGCCGGCATAAAAGCAGGCCACGGGCGGTGCGGGGACCGGCCGATTTTTACGTACACTAGGCGCGCAGGCCGTTGGCGCCGCGAGGTGGAGCACGAATGAAACGGAAATTTCTTTGGATTGCCTTTGCCGTTGCGACCGCGGCGCAAGGCGCGTTGCCCGGCGCGGGCACGGCGAACCCGGCGGAGCTCAAGCCGGAACAGCGCGAGGCCAAGGCGGCGCACTGGGCGGCCGAAGTGCTGAGCCGTTTCCACTACAAGGCGACGCCCCTCGACGAAGTCCTGTCGGCGAAAGTGTTCGACCAATACCTCAAGGCGCTCGATTCCGAGCGGCTGTTGTTCCTGCAGGAGGACATCGACCGCCTTGCGGCCTGGCGGACGAGGCTCGGCGAAAGCATCCTCAAGGAAGACCTTGG
>JANMXB010000665.1:0-8057 GCA_031380765.1 Pseudomonadota bacterium
GGCAACACGAAGCTCTCCTACCAGGTCAAGGCCAATGTCGGCGGCAAGCTCGCGCAGATCGGCTCGCGCCTGGTGGACGCGGCGGCAAAAAAACTTGCCGAAGAATTCTTCAACGCGTTCAACGCCAAGGTGGCGAGCGAGAATCCGGGTCACGCATCGCATGGCCGCGCGGACGAGCATGAGCATCATGACGCCGGCCATCCCGAGCCGGTCGCCGACGACCCGGACAAGCCGAAAGTCGACGATGCCACGCTGCGCTGGCTGGCGGCCGGCAGCCTGGTGGTGTTTATCGTCTCCCTGGTGGTTCTCTTCTAAACCCGCAATGCCGCCAATGCGCCTGCGCTTTGCCGTCGCCCTCGCAGTGCTGCTCGCCGGCTGCGCTTCGTTTTCCGAGTCGCTCGACTCGAACTTCCTGTTTCGCGCCCGTCCGGCCGACCCCGAGCGGATTGCGCGCGTGGCGCGCCTCGACGGGGTGGAGGAGGTTCGCATCCCGACAGCGGACGGGTTTACGCTGCACGGCTGGCTCAAGCGCGCGCCGGGCGCCGCGAAGGGCGAGCGTTTCCCGCTCGTGATCGTTTTCGGCGGCGTGGCGCGCGAAACCTCCTGGATGATCGGCTGGGGCGACAAGCCGCCGGCCTGGGGCTGGCTGATGGTCAATTATCGCGGCTACGGCCTGTCGGGAGGCGTGCCGAGCGAACAAGCGGTCGTCGAAGACGCCAGGCGCATCTACGACTACGCGCAGGCCCGGCCGGACATCGACGCTTCCCGCATCGTGGTGCTGGGCCGCAGCCTTGGATCCTATGTGGCAGTGACGCTGGCTTCTTCCCGGCCGCTGGCAGGCGTGGTACTCGCGACGCCTTTCGACAGCATTGCCGCCGTCGCCGAAGAACGCTATCCCTATCTTCCAATGGGCATGATCGTCGGCGGCCGCTACGACGCAGCGGCGATTGCCCCGACGATACACACGCCGGCTTTATTTGTGATTGCGGGCAGCGACGACGTGACGCCGCCGGAGCACGGCAGGGCACTTGCACGGGCATGGGGCGGGCCGAAGTCGCTCGTCACGCTGCCCGACACCGGCCATCGCGGCGTGGAATGGCGCGCGGAATACTGGGTGCAGATTGCGCGCTTCCTGCGCTCGCTGGAGCCCGCGAGGCAGGCCAGCGCTTCGTAGCAGGCGGGGGTTTCGCCGGCCGGGGTTTCGACTATTGCGAAAACCCGGTCGCCCATCGGTTGAACGCCACGGCTGCGAGGCGATCGGCGCACAGCTGGCCCAGGGTCGCTTCTTCCTCGTTCAGCGTGCGCTCGATGTCGCGCGTGCCGAGAATCTCGACCTTCGCCCAGACGATCGCGAGCATCGAGAAGATGATCGCGCCTACCGCAATGCGCCCTACGAAGGGGTGCGGCTCTTCTTGGCCTGCGTTTCCTGGAGTGTCAATCGTTTGCATGTGGCCTCCCGAATGGAATAGAACACTCCTCCTGCCACAACGATAGTCCATCGCATTCGCATTGTGTTGCCAAATTTGCGGCATCCCGCTACAAATATATGCATATGCCCGGGTGTTCTTTTGCTTCGCGTCCTCAGTTTCCCGCTATGGTCATGTTTTCGATCAGGATCGACCCCGACTCGCGCGATCCGCGCACCAGCGTGTCGCTGCCCACGGCGGCTATCGACTTGAACATCTCGCCGAGGTTGCCCGCGATGGTGATCTCCTCGACCGGGTACTGGATCGCGCCGTTCTCCACCCAATAGCCGGCCGCGCCGCGCGAGTAGTCGCCGGTGATCAGGTTGATGCCCTGGCCGAGCAGCTCGGTCACCAGCAGGCCCTTGTGCATTTTCCTGAGCATTGCGCGCAAATCGAGCGTGCCCGGTGTCACGACGAGGTTGTGGTTGCCGCCGGCGCTGCCGGTGCTTTGCAGGCCGAGCTTGCGCGCCGAGTAAGTGCCGAGGAAATAGCCTTCGACCACGCCCGCCTTCACGATGCCGCGCTGGCGGGTCGCCACGCCTTCCTCGTCGAAGGGCGAGCTTGCCATCGCGCGGCGCTCATAGGGACGCTCCTCGATCGTCACGACGGGCGAAAACACCTGCTTGCCCAGGCTGTCGAGCAGAAAGGTGGACTTGCGGTACAGGCTGCCCCCGCTCACCGCGGAGACAAAGTGGCCGATGAGGCCGCTTGCCAGCGGCGCTTCGAACAGCACAGCCGCCTGGCGGGTGCCGATCTTGCGCGCCCGCAGGCGGGCCAGCGCCCTTTCGCCCGCGTAGCGCCCGAGCGCTTCAGGGTCGGCGACTTTGGCGGGCACGCGCGCCGAGCTGTACCAGTCGTCGCGCTGCATCTGGCCTTTCTCCCCGGCGATCATGGAGCAGCCCAGCGAATGCCGCGAAGTCGGAAACCCGGCCATGAAGCCCAGGCTGTTGGCGAAGATGAACTGCGAATGCTGCGCCGAGACGGACGTGCCTTCGGTGTTCTTCAGCTTGGGCGAGAGCGCGAACGCGGCGGCTTCGCAGCGCTTGGCGATGTCGATCGCATCCTCCGGCGTGACGCGCCAGGGATGGTAGAGATCGAGGTCGGGCTGATCCCGCGCGAGGAGCTCGGGCTCCGGCAGGCCGGCGCAATCGTCCTCGGCCGTGTGGCGCGCGATGGCAACCGCCGCCTCCACGGTCTGGCGCAGCGCAGCGCCCGAGAAGTCCGAGGTGCTGGCATGGCCGCGCTTCACGTGCGGACGCGAGCCGAAGTGGACCGAGACCCCGATGCCCTTGTCGCGGTTGTGCTCGAGCGTGTCGATGGCACCCTTGCGCACGGTGACGGAAAGGCCGAACCCCTCCGAGACGTCGCATTCGCACGCCGAAGCGCCGAGCGACTTCGCATGGTCGAGGACGGTTTGCGCAAACTCGCGCAACTGGGTGTCGCTGTAGGTAAAACGGTTGTCGATTTTCATAGCGCGTTATCATAGCAGCGCAATGGACGACGAAATTCTCAGCAAGACGCGCAAAAAGGCGCAGATGCACGCGCTGCAGAAGCTCGGCGTGGCGCTGGTCGAGCTCTCGAGGGAGCGCCTCGCTTCGATGCGGCTTCCCGAAACGCTCCTCGAAGCCATCCGCGAGGCCCAGCGCATCACCGCGCACGAGGGGCGCCGCCGCCAGATGCAGTACATCGGCCGCCTGATGCGCGACATCGATCCGGCCCCCATCCAGGAGAGGCTCGACGCCTGGCGCGGACAGTCGAAGGCCGAGATTGCGCGCCAGCACGGCATGGAACGCCTGCGCGACAAACTGATCGCCGATGATGCCGCGTTGACCGAATTCGCGCAAAAACATCCGGATGTCGACCTGCAGGCGCTGCGCAACCTGATCCGCAACGCCAGAAAAGAGGCGACCGGGGGCCGCCCGCCGAAGTCCTACCGGGAAATTTTCAAGGTCATCCGCGACGCGGAGTGAACATGGGCGAACTCCTCATCGGTCTCGTTTCGATCAGCGACCGGGCTTCCTCCGGCGTGTACGAGGATGCCGGCATCCCGGCGCTCAAGGAATGGTTCGGCGCGGCGCTCGCCTCGCCCTGGCGCATGGAAACGCGCCTGATTCCCGACGAGCGGCCGTTGATCGAGGCAACCCTGAAGGAACTCGTCGACGCGGCGCGATGCCATCTGGTCCTCACCACCGGCGGCACCGGTCCCGCGGCCCGCGACGTAACCCCGGAGGCGACCCTCGCGGTCGCGGACAAAATCATGCCCGGCTTCGGCGAGCAAATGCGTGCGGTCAGCCTCAAGTACGTGCCGACGGCCATCCTCTCGCGGCAGGTGGCCGTGGTCAGGAAAGGCGCGCTCATCATCAACCTGCCCGGCCAGCCCAAGGCGATCAAGGAAACGCTCGACGGCGTGTTCGCGGCGGTGCCCTACTGCATCGACCTGATCGGCGGGCCGTATATCGAAACCAACGAGGCGGTGATCAAGGCATTCCGGCCGAAGAGCGCGATCCGGCATAAAAGTTGAACATTTAAAACTGAAGAATGGCTGCCAGAGCCAGTTTAAAGAATATTCAATTTCCTAAACGAGAAAATAGCCCATGCCAGGACTCTGCCGGGACCGCGTCGCAATTGTGACCGGTGCAGCGCGCGGGATAGGACGCGAATATGCGCTGCACCTGGCCGCGGAAGGCGCGAAAGTCGTCGTCAACGACGTCGGCGCCTCACGCGACGGCCTCAGCCGGGACGCCACGGCCGCACAAGCCGTGGTTGACGAGATCCGCGCCTCCGGCGGAACGGCAATCACCAACGGCGACGATATCGGCGACTGGAAAGGCGCGCGGCGCATGATCGAAAGCGCGCTGGCGGAATACGGCTCGCTCGATGTCCTGGTGAACAATGCAGGCATCCTGCGCGACCGCATGCTCGCCAACATGGAAGAAGGCGAATGGGACGCGGTGATCAACGTGCATCTAAAGGGCACATTCGCGCCGATGCATCATGCCGTGGCGCACTGGCGCGCCTTGCAGAAGAAAACCGGCCAACCCGTCGGCGCCCGCATCATCAACACCACTTCGTTCTCGGGGCTGTTCGGCAACATCGGACAGTCGAACTACGGCGCGGCCAAGGCCGGCATCGCCGCGATGACCATCATCGCCGCAAGGGAGCTTGCCCGATACGGCATCACCGTGAACGCGATTTCTCCCCACGCGCAGACCCGTATGACCGAAAGCCTGCGCGAGCGCACGCCTGAGCAGATTGCGGCGCGCCATCCGCGCTGGATCTCGCCGGTTGTGGTGTGGCTCGCAAGCCGCGAAAGCGGCGAAGTGACCGGTCGCGTGTTCGAGGCGGGCGGCGGCCATCTGGCGGCGCTTGAAGGCTGGCACCGCGGCCCGTCGGCCGAGCCGGTCGCCGACGCCGCGAAGATCGGCCCGGTGCTGCTCGACCTCGCGCGGCGCGCGCGGCGAAACGCGGACATGTCCGGAAACGACCTTGACTGAGTGGGCGGCGCGCGCATGACCTTCGGCAACCGGGTGGAGATCGAAGGCAAGGAGAAGCCCGCGCTGGTTGCGGAAACGATTTCCGTCATCTACGCGAAAGGCGCGTAGCCTCGCCGAAAACCTCAGCGCTGCGGACCCTGCCCTATCGTCCAGAGGTAGAGATCGCGCTGCCCGTAGCGGCCCTGCACTTTCACGGTTTCGCGCGGCGGCCAGTCGCCCATGTTGTGCACGTAGGAAACCACGCGCGTCCCCGGCCGGAGTTGCTGCCACAGCGTGGGGCGCAGTTTCAGGTTGAGGTCCGGCCATAGAAACAGGAAGACCACGGTCGCATCCGCGAAATCGGCGCTAAAAAGGTCCTGCTCGAGGAAACGCACCTTATCGAGGACGCCGAGGGCCGCGGCATTCGCGCGGCTTTCAAGGATGCGCACCGGGTCGATGTCGATGCACACGCCCCGCGCCCCCGCCTTGGCCGCCGCGATGACGATGCGCCCGTCGCCACAGCCCAGGTCGTACACCACGTCGCCTTCGCGCACTCCCGCGAGCGTCAGGATTTCCGCGACCACGTTGGCAGGCGTCGGCTCGTAGTAGATGTCGGGAGCCCGTGCCGGCGTAGTCTGCGCCAGTGCGGTCCCGCACCCCGCGACCGCGAGCAGCGTGACCCCGGCGACAAGGAGCCGGCGCAGAAGAGTTCCCAAAGCCATGCCGGAATTGTAGGCGACAGTCCCATTGCGGACGGGTTCCGCGCGGGCGAATATTGGGCATGGCCGCCGGAAGCCTCCTCGCCCTGCTGGACGACATCGCGACGATCCTCGACGACGTCGCTGTGCTCACCAAGGTCGCCGCGAAGAAAACCGCCGGCGTCCTGGGCGACGACCTCGCGCTGAATGCCCAGCAGGTCTCCGGAGTCAGGGCGGAGCGGGAGCTGCCGGTCGTCTGGGCAGTGGCTAAAGGCTCGCTCGTCAACAAGGTCATTCTCGTGCCCGTCGCGCTTGCGCTCAGCGCGTTCGCCCCTTGGGCGGTAACGCCCGTGCTCATGATCGGCGGCGCGTACCTGTGCTTCGAGGGATTCGAGAAAATCGCGCACAGGCTGACGCGCGGCCCGCAGGAGGACGCCGCCCGGCACTCCGGGCTCGCCAAGGCGCTGTCCGACCCATCGGTGGACGTCGCGGGGGTCGAGAAAGACAAGATCAAGGGCGCGGTGCGCACGGACTTCATCCTCTCGGCCGAGATCATCGTGATTGCGCTCGGCACAGTCGCAACCGAGCCGCTGATGACGCAGGTCGTCGTGCTCACCGGCATCGCGCTGCTCATGACGGTGGGCGTCTACGGCCTCGTTGCGGGCATCGTCAAGCTCGACGATGCCGGACTCTGGCTCAGCGAGCGCCCCGCGGGCTCCGCCGGTGCCGGTTTTCAGCATGCGCTCGGCGCGTTGATCCTCAGGTCGGCGCCGTGGCTGATGAAAGGCCTGTCTGCCACGGGCATGGTGGCGATGTTCCTCGTCGGCGGCAGCATTCTCCTCCACGGCATACCCGCGCTGCATCACTGGGTGGAGGCTATGACCGCGGGGGCCGGCGGCTTCACCGCCACGCTCGCCGGCCTGCTGGTCGACGGCGCGGTCGGCGTCCTGGCCGGAGGAATCGCGGTAGGCGCGGCGGCCGCCGGGCGCAAGGCGATGCAAGGCGCGCAAGCGCACTGACCGCCGCGCGCAAACGCCCTATATGTGGGCTTCGATCCACCGATCCGCAACGGAGCCACCCGAATTGGAAAACACCCTCGCATTGGGAAAAAGCCTCGCGTTGAGAAAGAGCCTAGTCGCATTCGCGATTGCCCTGTCATTCCTGCCGGCGGCGGGCGCGGCCACCGCCAAGCGCCCGGGCATGCCGGCGCTGAGCGCCGAAAAAGTAAACGGCGCCGCCCAGACCCCGGCGTTCGGTCCCAAGGCTTCGGGCCCCTCGGTGCTCAGGGCGCAGGTTCTGCTGGACCGCGCGCGCTTTTCGCCCGGCGAAATCGACGCCACCTTCGGCTCGAACATGGAAAAGGCGATCTCGGCTTTTCAGCAGGCCAACAGCCTTGGCGCGACGGGCCGCATGGACGCCGACACCTGGGCTGCGCTGAATCGCGACAGCACGCCCGCGCTGGTGAGGTACACGATTGCGGCGGGCGACGTGGCCGGGCCGTTCACGCCTATCCCTTCGGACATGCTGGAGAAGGCCAAACTCAGCACGCTTGGCTACACCTCGGTGCTCGAGGCGCTGGGCGAAAAATTCCACGCGAGCCCCGCTCTGCTCAAAAAGCTCAACCCGGGCAAGGACGTGACGCGCGAAGGCACCGAGATCCTGGTGCCGAACGTCGCCGATGCCGCGCCGCTGCCCAGGGGAGCGAAGGTGGTCGTCACCAAGGCCACCTCGACGGTGGCGCTGGTGGATGCGGAGGGCAAGACGCTCGCCCAGTTCCCGGCCTCGATGGGCAGCGAGCACGATCCGCTGCCGGTCGGCACCTGGAAGGTTCTCGGCGTCGCGAAGAACCCCGTCTTCCACTACAACCCGGCGCTCTTCTGGGATGCCAATCCGACCCACACCAAGGCGAAGCTGCCGGCGGGCCCGAACAACCCGGTGGGCGTGGCGTGGATCGACTTGTCCAAGAAGAACTACGGAATCCACGGGACGCCCGAGCCCTCCATGATCGGCAAGAGCCAGTCGCACGGCTGCATCCGCCTCACCAACTGGGATGCGGCGGCGCTGGCGCAAGCGGTAGCGCCAGGCACGCCGGCGATCCTGCAGGAGTGACGTGAAGGCCCTGCTGGTTTTCGCGCTGGGGGCGCTGAGCGGCGCGGTCCTCGCCGGCTGGTACCTCGGCGTGCGGCCGGCCGAACCGCCGGCCCAGGTGACGCTCCTTTCGCGCCCGGCCCCGGCTTCCCCTGCGGCGCGCGAGCGAGTTGTCGTGCCTGTGCCGGTGCCGGCGCCGGCGCCGCCGGCCGCTGTACCGGATCCCGCGCCGCTGGCCGCGCAGCCGGTCGTGGCGTTACCGGTGGCCCCCGATCCCAACGCAACGCTGCCGCTCATGCGGACCGCCGCGTCGCCTTTCTCCCTGCCGAAAC
>JANMXB010000671.1:0-2572 GCA_031380765.1 Pseudomonadota bacterium
CGCAGTATCCTACGCGCCGGATGTGTTCGGCGGCGTGCGCAGGGACCTCGAAGCCTTCGCGGCGACAATCGAATACCAGCGCCTCCAGCTCGAAGCCGCCCATCTCGCGCTTACTGCGAACCTCGTCACGACCGCGATCCAGGAAGCGTCGCTGCGCGCCCAGCTGAAGGCGATCGGCGAGATTGTCGCCACCCAGGAAAAGGCGCTGGAGCTCACGCGCAAGCAGGCGGCGCTCGGCGCGATCGCGCGCTCGCCGGTGCTTACGCTGGGCGCGCAGGCGGCGCAGACGCGGGCGCAACTCCCGCCGCTCGAGAAGGCGCTCGCGCAGACGCGCCACCAGTTGGCCGTCTACGCCGGCTGGCTGCCCAGCCAGGTCCAACTGCCCGCATTCGAGCTCGACTCGCTCCAGCTGCCGGTCGTGCTGCCGGTGTCGCTGCCTTCGGCGCTCGTGCGCCAGCGCCCCGACATCCGCGCGAGCGAAGCCTTGCTCCACCAGGCGAGCGCGCAGATCGGCGTGGCCACGGCCAACCTGTATCCGCAGATCACGTTGAGCGCCAATGCCGGGCCGGCCGCCACGAAGTTCGCGGACCTGTTTTCCGCCACCGGGTTCCTCTGGAGCATCGGGGCCGGGCTGGTGCAGCCGATCTTCAACGGCGGTGCGCTGCAGGCGCGCAAACGCGCGGCCGAGGCTGTTTACGAACAGGCGGCCGCGCAGTACCAGAGCACCGTGCTGGTCGCGTTCCAGAATGTCGCCAACACCCTGCGCGCCCTGGAGCTGGACGCGGAAGCGCTTCGCGCGCAGGCCGAAGCCGAATCGCTTTCGAGACAATCCCTCGACCTGGTCACCCGCCAGTTCAAGATCGGCGCGACGAGCTACCTGAACCTGCTCGATGCGCAGCGCACCCACCAGCAGACGCGCGCCGCGCTCGCGCAGGCGCAGGCCGCCCGGTACGCCGACACCGCTGCATTGTTCCAGGCCCTGGGCGGCGGGTGGTGGAACCGGGAGCCCCGCGCGGACGCGGCGCAGCGTCCGGTCGCAGTCAAGGAGTAAGCAGAAATGGCGGTCAAGAGTTCGACGAAGAAACGCATGTTCATCATGGGCGGCCTGGTGCTGCTGCTGGTCCTCATCCTCGCGCTTGGCAAGTTCCTGCAGATCAGGAAGATGATCGCGAGCTCGCCCAAGCCGGGCGCGCAGACGGTGACGGCCGTCAAGGTCACCGCGCTCGAATGGCAGCCACAGCTGAACGCGGTCGGTACGCTCATGCCGGTGCGTGGCATCGACGTCACCACCGAGATCGCGGGGTTGGTCCGCAGCGTGAATTTCAGGTCCGGGCAGGACGTGGCGGCCGGCACGGTGCTGCTCCAGCTCAACGCGGAGGCCGACATCGCGCAGATGCGCACGCTCCAGGCGGGGGCAGAGCTCGCCGGCACGGTGCTCGCGCGCGACCGCGAGCAATACGCGGTGGAGGCGATCAGCAAGGCGCAGCTCGACGCGGACGAGGCCGACGTCAAGGCGAAGCGCGCCAGCGTCGAGCAGCAGGCCGCCAACGTCGCGAAGCGGACCATCCGCGCGCCTTTCTCGGGCAAGCTCGGCATCACGGCGGTGCATGAAGGGCAATACCTCAACCCGGGCGACAAGATCGTGCCGCTGCAGACGCTCGAACCGATCTACGCGAACTTCAGCCTGCCGCAAAAGCAGGTGGGGGGTCTGAGCGTCGGGCAAGTGGCAACGCTCACGACCGACGCCTACGGCACGGAGCCTTTCGTCGGCAGGATCACCGCGATCAACCCGCGGATCGAGGCCGACACGCGGACCATGCAGATCCAGGCGACGCTGCCCAATCCGAAACGGCGCCTGTTGCCCGGAATGTTCGCCAACGTGGTCATCGACGTGGGTGCGAAGCAGCGTTATCTCACCCTGCCGCAGACCGCGATCACCTACAACCCGTACGGGTCGACCGTGTTCGTATTGAAGCCGGCCGATTCGAAGGAGGCCACGGCCGCAAAGGACGCCAGGGCTTCGAAAGACGGCAAGGACGCCAAGGCCGCGCCGCCGCTGCCTGCGGGTACGCTCGTCGCGCTGCAGGTTTTCGTCACCACCGGCCCGACGCGCGGCGACCAGGTCGCGGTCCTTACCGGGATCAAGGAGGGCGACCAAGTGGTGACCAGCGGGCAGCTCAAGCTCAAGAACGGCACGCCGGCGACGGTCGACAATACGGTGCAGCCCGCCAACAACCCCGCGCCGACGCCGCAGGAAAAGTAGCGTGAATTTCACCGACCTCTTCATCCGCCGGCCGGTGCTCGCCATGGTGGTGAGCCTGCTGATCGTGGTACTGGGACTGCGCTCGGTGTTCACCCTGCCGATCAACCAGTACCCGAAGACGCAGAATGCCGTCGTCACGGTGTCGACGGCGTATTTCGGCGCCGACGCGCAGACCATCGCGGGCTTCATCACGCAGCCGCTCGAAGGCGCGATCGCACAGGCGCAGGGCATCGACTACATCTCGTCCTCGAGCTCGAGCGGCGTGTCGACCATCACCGCCACGCTGCGCCTGAACTACGACGCGAACCG
>JANMXB010000675.1:0-4706 GCA_031380765.1 Pseudomonadota bacterium
GATCAGGGACGAGGCGGTGATTTCGTCGAACAGCATGCCGAACGGATTGAGCAGGAAATGATGCTCCGGTCCGGGGACGCGCGCCGAAAAATGCGTGTTGTTGAGATCGGTCCAGCCGTAGATCGCGGCCAGCCTGTAGGCTGCGGCGAGGTCGACGCGCAATTGCCATTCCGCGGCGCTCATGCCGGCGCGCTCCTGGTCGTTGGGCAGCGTTGCAGTTGCGAGTGAGGCCATTTCGACTCCTTCGGGCGTGGCGCGCAGGGGAAAAACTTGCGGAGAGAATCAGATGCCAATCGTTCCCGCGCAATGAGTGTAGCATCGCTTCATTCGCGCGATTTTCCCGAGCGTGCCCGGAGGGTTTCGATGACTCGTTTGCGTTTTTCCCTGTGTGTGCTTGTCATTGCCCAGTGCCTGTTCGCGGCGCTCGCGCAGGCGCAGGGCTTTCCCGCGAAACCGGTGCGGATGATCGTGCCTTTCCCGCCGGGCCAGGCGACCGATATCGTTGCGCGCATGCTCGCCGAGCGGCTCACCACGGTGTGGGGCCAGAATGTGTTCGTCGAAAACCGCGCCGGCGGCGGCGGTGTGCCGGGCACGCTGGCGGGACGCGATGCGCCGGCCGACGGGTACACCCTCCTGCTGGGCACCAGCGGCACGATCGGCGTCAATCCGGGCATCTACTCGAAGCTGCCTTACGATCCGCTCAAGGAATTAGCCATGGTCGGCGGCGTATTCGCCGTCCCGTTGATGCTGGTGGCGCATCCGAGCCTGCCGTACAACACGGTGCGCGAACTGGTCGACGCGGCAAAGAAGGCGCCGGGCACGCTCAACTGGGCGTTTCCCGGCACCGGAACTTCGCAACACCTGACCGGAGAACTGTTCAAGTTCCGCGCCGGCGTGGATCTGGTCGGGATCCCGTACAAGGGCAGCGGCCCGGCGATGACCGATCTTCTGGGTGGCCAGGTGACCCTGATGATGGACAGCCTCGCGTCCGCTCTGCCGCACATCAAGTCAGGCAAGATCAAGGCGATCGCCATGACCAGCGCGCTGCGCGTGCCTCAACTGCCCGAGGTGCCGACGATCGCGGAATCGGGATACCCCGGTTTCGACGGCGTGGGCTGGGGCGGTCTCGTAATGCCGATCGCGACGCCCAGGGACATCGTCGAAAAAATCGGCGGCGATGCGCGCAGGATTCTGCTGGACCCCGCGATGCAGGCGCGCATCGTCGAACGCGGCGCGATCGCCGATCCGCGCGGGCCCGCGGAGTTCGCCGCCTTCGTGAAAGCGGAGACAACGAAATGGGGCGATATCGCGAAGAAGGCCAATATCCGCGCCGACTGACTCGAGGCGGCCGGAACCCGCGCCCCTGCGCCTTAAACGATCTTGCACGCCTCGTCGAACGCGAGGCGCGGCAGCCGTTCCATCACCTTCGAAGAATCGCCCTTGCCCAGCGTGCACAGGAAATTCGATTTCCAGCGGCCGTCGGCAAAAAACGCGTCGTCGACCTTGGCGTTGTCGAATCCGGACATCGGACCGCAGTCGAGGCCCACGGCGCGCGCCGCGAGGATGAAATAGCCGCCCTGCATCGAGGCGTTGCGAAACGCAGTCGTGGCGGCGTGGTCGGCTTTCTCCACGCCCTGGAACAGATCGATGGCTTGCGGGCGGTGCGCGAACATGCGCGGCAGGTTCTCGTAGAAGTGCGTGTCCCACGCGACGATCGTGCACACCTGCGCGGCCATGGTCTTGTCGTGGTTGCCCGGCGAGAGCGCCGGCTCGAGCTTCTTCTTCGCTTCCGCCGATCTTACGAACACGAGCCGCATCGGCTGGATGTTCATCGTGGTCGGGGCCCATTTCACGATTTCGTACAGCTCGCGCAATTTCGAATCGGGCACGGGATCGTCGGTGAAGCCGTTCTGGCTGCGGGCGTTGCGAAACAGCAGGTCAAGGCCTTTGTCGTCGAGCATGGGGAACTCCGGAAGTAAGGAAGGGAAAACTGCGGGGAAAACCGGGATGGGCGAATGTTAGCATCGGCGCATGAGCATCCAGGCCTCCGCAGCCGATCCCACCCCGGTCGACCTCGCGCAATTCATCCGCCCGGGCGATGGCGTGTTCTGGGGCCAGGCCTGCGCCGAGCCGCTTACGCTCACCGAGGCTTTTGTCGCGCAGCGCGGGCATTATCCCGGCGCCACGGTCTTCCTGGGGGTCAACTATTCAGGCACCGTCCAGGCGGCGCATGCCGACTGCCTCAAGCTGCTTTCGTACTGCGGCGCCGGCCACAACCGCAAGCTCGCCGAAGCGGGCGTGCTGGATATCTGCCCGTTCCCCTATTCTCAGCTCGGCGGCCTCATCCGCAGCGCTCGCCTGAAGGCCGACGTCGTCCTGCTGCAGGTCAGCCCTCCGAACGCGCGCGGCGAATACAGCCTCGGCCTCTCGGTGGAATATCTCGGCGCCGCGCTCCAAACGGCGCGCGTCGTGATCGCGGAAGTCAACGACCAGGTGCCGTGGACGCACACCGACCCGCTGCTGACCGAAAAGGATTTTGCGCACGTGATCCACTCGTCGCGCCCGCCGGTGCCCCTGCCCTACGGCGCGCCCGGCGAAACCGAGCTGGCGATCGGCCGCAACGCCGCGGCGTATATCGAAGACCGCGCGGTGCTCGAATTCGGCCTGGGTTCACTGCCGGACGCGATCCTGGCCGCGCTCGGCGACCGGCGCGACCTGGGGATCCATTCCGGCTTGCTGTGCGACGGCGTGGCGCGGCTCATGCTGAGGGGCGCAATCACCAACGCGCACAAATCGATCGACCGCGGCGTCACCGTGGGCGGCGTGCTCTTCGGCACCGGGCTGCTGTTCGACTTCGCGCGCGAGAACCCGGCGATCGCGCTGCGCTCGACCGACTACACGCACAGCGCGCAGGTGCTGGGAAAGATCGAGCGCTTCGTCGCGGTCAACTCGGCGGTCGAAGTGGACCTCACCGGCCAGGTCAACGCCGAGATTGCCGGCGGCAGCTATGTCGGCGCAGTGGGGGGCGCACTCGATTTCATCCGTGCCGCCAACGCCTCGCCCGGCGGGGTGTCTATCATCTGCCTGCCGGCTTCCATCGGCACCAGGCTCTCGCGCATCGTGACCAGGCTCTCGGGGCCGGTCGCCACGCCGCGCGGCGAAGCCGGGGTCTTCGCGACCGAATACGGCGCGGCGGACCTGCGCGGCGTGCCGCTCGCCGAACGCCCGGCGAAGATGATCGCGATCGCGCACCCGGCCTTCCGCGCAAGCCTGGAGCGGGATGCGCGCGAGGCGGGCCTGGCAATCCGATGAGCTTCGACCCCGGCGAGATGGGCATCCGCGTCGCCGCCGGGGTGACCGTGGTGGTGCCGAGCCGGGTCGACCTCATGACGCCGTACGTGCTCCTCGAGCAGGAAGACTGGTTCGAGGACGAACTCGCATTCCTTTGCAGGCGCATGCGCGCTGGCGCATGCGTCGTTGACATCGGCGCGAATTACGGGCTGTACACGCTGTCGCTGGCAAAAATCGCCGGCCCGTCGGGACGCGTCTGGGCGGTCGAGCCCGCTTCGCCCACGGCGCGCTTTCTGCGTAAAAGCGTAGCGATCAACGGGCTTGCGCACGTTAGCGTCATCCAGAAAGCGCTGTCGGACCGCGAAGGCACCGCGCGGCTGTCGCTCGAGGCAAATCCCGAGCTGAATTCGATCGCGGACGGTCCCGCAGGCACGCAGTCCGAGGAGGTGCAACTCGCCACCCTCGATAGCCTGGCCCGCGAGCACGATTGGGCGGCGGTCGATTTCCTCAAGATCGACGCCGAGGGCGAAGAAGCGAGGATCATCGACGGCGGCACGGCGTTCCTTCGCTCGGCCAACCCGCTGGTCATGTTCGAGATCAAGCATGGCGAGCGCGTCAACCTGCAACTGGTGGACAAGCTCGCCGTGCTGGGCTACCGGAGCTACCAGCTCGTCCCGGGCCTCGCGCTCCTGGTGCCGTTCGATACCGCCAGCCCGCCGGATCCGTACCGCCTGAACCTGTTCGCATGCAACCCCGCGCGTGCCGCGCTGCTCGAGCGCGAGGGTTCGCTTGCTCGCGAAACGGCAGCGCCTCCCGAGCCCGCCGATCTGCTGGCGCACTATCGCGCTGCGCACGACGAGGCGGTCGGGCCGGCGGCGCGCTACGCCCATCTGCTTGCTGCCTATGCTGTGATGCAGGGCGCTGACGATGCTTGCGGGCTGGGAACCTGCGCCCGCCTTGCACGCGAGCTGGGCCATCGCCAGCGCGCGATCGATCTCCTCGAGCGCGCGCTCGGGGCAGTGCGGGATCCGGCGCCGCCGGAAACCGCGTCCCTGCCGGCGAGCGCCGCCTTCGACGCAATCGATGCGGCCGGGCGGCCCCTCGAGTGGCTGCAGGCTGGCCTCCTCGACGCGCTGGTCACGCTCAGCGGGTTTTCGACTTATTTCGCGCTGGGCACGCCACTCCTGCAGCCGACGCTCGATCGCCTGGAGGCACTCAAGGCGACCGGATTCCAGCGCCCGCCGATGGAGCGGCGCAGGCAGCTCCTGCGCATCGCCGCAGGCCTGCAGCAAGGGCCGCTACCGGCGCAAAACCTGGCCCGCTCCGGCCCGGACAACCGCAACCCGGACCTGTGGGGCGGGGCGACGCCGGGATAAAGGGCTCCCCAATAAAAAGGCGGGCCGCTAGCGGCCCGC
>JANMXB010000678.1:0-6699 GCA_031380765.1 Pseudomonadota bacterium
GGATAACGTTGTGGGGTGAGGTCCAGACCTGATCACCTGCCATTTCGGGCGGCAGGCCGCGCGCGAATGCCGCTCCGGCAAATGCATCGGGTCCCACACCTATCCATGGGGCGCTCATGAATATCCGCCAGGCCAGTTCCCAGGCAACCAGGCGCAGGTGCGTGGACTCATCGCGAACCGGGCCGCCCCACTCGGAGGCCGCATTTCGCTCGAATCCGCTCTCCAAATGAAATCCGAACGAATTCACTGCGGCCGGAATCAGCCATTGCGCCGCCATGACGCCAACTGCCAGTATCAAGGCAGGGCGCGCCACCCCGCGCATCTGCGGATCGTCTCGTTGACGAGGCGCAATGTAACCAAGCAAAGCAAATATCACGGCGTACAAAGCGGACGCGCGGGATGCGGCCAGCGCCGCAGCTCCGACCAGCAGCGCTCCACATGCCAGTCCCGCGACCATGCCGATCTTGCCGCGCGCAAAAAGGTAGACGAGAGCTGCTTCGCCTAAAGCCAGATAGTTTGCGTAGAGATTCGCTTGGCCGATATTGCCGATCGCTCGTGTTCCGCGTAGATAGGAGACGTAAGAATCAATCGCGCGGGGGATCCCCGCCACCTGCAGCACGCCGGCAACCGAGTTTGCGAGAGCGCCCGCGAGCAAAAACGCGGCGAGTACGTCGCATACCCGGCTTTGGCCGAAATGCGTCGTCAGGTCATGGCCAAGCATGACGATGAGTGACGCGAATAGGGCGTACAAACCCCAAAGCAATGAAGACTGTGGGTATCCTGTGTGGCCGCCGATGGCGCGCACGAACAGCGCGAGGGCAAAAAGCGCGAGGCATATCGCCGCCGCCGGTAGCCGCAATGGCGCGCTTTTACACGCGGCGGCGAGGCCGATGGCCGCGACTCCGAACGCAAACGCCAGCCACTCGTCATAGAACGCCCCAATGGGCGGCATGTGGCGCGGCTGCACGAAAGGAATCAGGCACATCCCGCCAGCGAGCAATAGCGCCGTTGCGCGGGGGTCGAAGCGGTCACTATCGCTCATAACACATGAGCCGGATCCAGGCCAAAAAAAAGGCCAGCCCGAGGCTGGCCTTTTAGGGTGCGGGAACTGATTAGAACTGACGGCAGAGCGTATAGAACGTTGTACCGGTCTCCACGTAACTGGCGGTACTCGCGGCAGTGCCGGTGGTCACGGGCACGACCCCTGGACCGTCCACTCCCCGCACAAATCCCGCCGTCACGAGGCCATCGTCCATTTGCACATCCAGCGCAATGGCGACTTTGTCCGGCAAGTTCGTTGAGCACAAGATGAGGGCGAGAAAGCCCCCGAGAGTCGCGCCGGGGGCTGCGCCACCCGGACCAGTGCCTCCTAACCCATTCCCTGTCTGCACGCCGAGTATTCCGTTGAATGCGTTGCTCGGTGTCGACACGCCGGAGCCCGAAAGGAAACCCGAGCGGCGGAGGTGGTCCCACCAAAGGGCAGATTCGTCGCCTGGGGCCACCGGAGCATAGAGTCCGGTCAAGATCCGATTGCCATCTCCCGCAGTCGCTCCTGTCCACCGGGTCGCTTGGGGGTCGTCGCCGGGAGTCGCCCGATACCGATCCTGATAACCGAAGTAAGCGGCTGAAACGCCCGAGAAGTCGGTGATCGCGTTCTTGATCTTGGCCTGAATAATCATTTCCTGGCCTTTCAGAATGCCGCCAAGCAGCAGTCCGATGATCACCAGTACAATGGCGATCTCGACCAGTGTGAAGCCTTTTTGGTTGTTCTTCATAAAGTTACTCCTCCTCGTGAATTGAACAAGTGAGATATACGCAAATTCCGTGCCCGCAAATGCACCTCCGAAATGCCCATAAATGATCAGAAAGCGTCAAGAATATGTCGGTTTTTCGTCAACCATGTTGAGCCTTCGACTAACGACGTGACTTAGGGTGACTTCGGCGCAGTTCGCTCTTCCAGCCGTTTGAGGCGGTATTCGAGAAATTGCTTCTCGGCTACATCCTGGATCCGGCCGCTTGCAAGCAATCCGCCGAGCATTATCCGGGCTGCCTCGATCTCATTCATGTCCTCCAGAATGAAGATCTGCATCTGCTTCACCCATAAGGGAATGTCTGGGGCAGTGGTGAGACGTTCGATGCCGCGGGCGTACTTGAGTGCCAAATTCAGATCCTTGAGCCTATGCTTTGCAACAAGTGCCGCGTGCGCCGCGGCCGGCCAGCGCCGATTCGGGTCCAACTGAAATTGCGCGTAAACAAATTCAAGCATCATGCGCTGACGTTCTGGATCGGGAACCTCTGAATAGACGCGTGCTGCGATAAAAAGGGGGTACTCACTAAATGGATCCAATGCCTGAATTGCCGCGAGCCAGCCAATCAATCTCCCGTAGTCGAGTTTGCGATAGGGGAGAGCGTTCGACCCGCTGTAGTCAAAAGACTGCAGATAGAGCATCGCCAGACGCGCAAAAGTCGCCGGCTCTCCTAATGCGGCAACCTGCAAGGCTTCAAGGCGCGGAGGGACAGGAAGATCTTCGGCTCGAGGGTGTCCTGGCCGGATCTGCGTTTTCCAGCCGACTTGTATCAAAAAACATGTGGCCAGGAGGCAAAGGATCCAGCGCGGAATGCAAGCAACCGGTCGCTGGCTGGCCTTCACAGATTACGACGATGAAAATCGATCAGCCCGGCTGCGGTGACAAGAGTCCCATACAGGACGAGCATCCCAGCAAGCTGCAGGAATTCGACAGCCGAGGGCGGCGCGTACAGGAGCCACACGGTCTGAGTGGCTCTTTCCAATGGAGGTAGCAGAAGCGCAACGAGGTCAATGCCGCTCGTCGCCAACTGCTGCAGGCTGCTCGGCTGGTCTGCAAGGGGACCGATTGCAATAGACTGAATTGACGCCATCACCCGACTCAGCAAATAGCATCCGGCCACCGCTGCTAGCGCTGGGACTACGTCGCCCATAGTCACTACGAAAAACAGGCTGACGGCCGCCATCAGCGAAACCTCGAGCATCAAGGACAGGCACCAGACCGCCACCGCGCTGGGCGGGCTCCAGAACAGCATTGCCGCGGAAAATATCCCGGCGAGCGCACTTCCGCACGCAGCAAAGCCTGCGAGCTTGCCAAAATAGTATGTCGTGCGTGAGATTGGGAGTGAAAGCAGAAGCTCCGTCCCCTTGTCATTCGATTCGCGAACGATACTGGTGACCACGAACGCGGCTGTCATGAATACGGCGATCACCCGAAAGAAGGACGCCAGAACTCCGGCTTGCAGCGTTGCGCTCTCGGTAAGGGCAAGCCTGGAAAGGAATCCGGCAAGGCCTATTCCAATGATCAACGCGCAAAATACCAGCAATGGCAAACCAGTGCGGCACGCCTCCAGCACCACGAATCGCGCAAGCGTCAGCGCTTGGCGCATCGCATCACCACCTGGTGCGGGAACCAAACATCTGCCGGCCATTGTACAACTACATATAACATTCGTACGTGATCGGTTGAATGTATTCGAAGTCGGCCCCGAAGAACTCTCGCGAAGGGCAGCAGGACCTCTAAATTAGTCGAGGCGCACCGGGCATGCAAGCGGACACTTTTACCACCTCGCTATTTGCGCGGCTAGCCAATTCCGCGCTGGGATTCTCACAGCGCTACGGTCGTTTCGTCGTAATTGCGATGCTCCTGCTGCTGCATGTCGCTGCGCTGCGTGGGGTGGCCGACAACTGGGCTCGAGCGCTTTTGCTTGCCCATTTGGGGCTGATACTCCTGTGGCAGCCTTTCCTGCGCGGGCAGCATCAAGTCTCCGCCATGCAACTCGCGTTCATTTCATTCGGAGCTACGGCTGTCATGCTCTGGCTGAATGCGTGGTTGCTGGTGTTCTGGGTGTGCGTGCTCGCAGGGTTGATCGGGGGCAAGGTCTTCCTGCATCAGGCACGCTGGCAGCGACGCTTTTATTTACTCGTCCTCGTCTATTTGCTCGCGCTGCTCGCTATCGTCATTCTTCCAGAGATAGCGCCGCACAAGGCTTTCTCTCCCGAAATGCGGATGGCTGCCGAGTATTTACTGCCCCTCCTGTTCGTGGCGATGGCGCTGATTCCTGCCGAGCCAGATCCGCCCGAGGCACCACAGGTCATCGATTTTTTTTACAGCATCTTTCTGATGCTCGTCCTCGGAGTGGTCATCCTAGGCAGTTTCACCTTCATGACGCTGGGCCGAACCGAGTACATGGAAGCCCTGACGTACACAATTTTTTTAATCGCGGGAACGGTCTTGATCATTGGCCTGGCGTGGAATCCGCACACTGGATTTGCCGGATTGAACGTCTTCTTTTCGAGATATCTTTTCTCAATCGGCCTGCCGGTGGAAAAGTGGCTGTACTTTCTCGCCGAGCTTTCACGGCTCGAGTCGCGCCCCGAGCGCTTCCTCGCGGAGAGCATCGCAAGTCTCGCGCGGCTGCCGTGGGTAACGGGCGCTAGCTGGCGCGCGGCCACCGAGCAAGGCGAATACGGACTCAAGACGCCATTCCCCGTAAAATTTGAAAATGACGAGCTGTCCCTCGTCATTTATTCGCGCTATCGCACCAGCCCTGCCCTGCACTGGCATCTGCATCTTCTCGGCCAGTTGCTGGGAGAGTTCTACATGGCGAAGCAACGGGAGCAGAAGCTGCAGCAACAAAGCTATTTGCAGGCCGTGCACGAGACCGGGGCACGAGTAACGCACGATGTCAAAAACCTTCTGCAGTCCCTCAACGCCCTGGTCTCTGTCGCCGGACAACAGTCCGGGCGTGACTATTCGCCGGAGCTTCAATCGCTGATCCGAAGGCAGCTTCCCGTGATCGCGCAGAGGCTGACCTCGACACTGGAGAAACTCCAGCGCCCGCAGACCGAGAGCGAGCAATATATCCCGGTAACCTCGTGGTGGGAAAACCTGAAGCGCCAATACGCCGAAAACGGGGTGCAATTCGAAACACGAAGCCTGCGGGAGGACGTTACCCTGCCGCGCTCGCTCGCCGAAAGCATCGCAGACAACCTGATTCAGAACGCGTTGACCAAGCGATTCATGGATACGGAAGTGAAGATCCTTGTCACCATCGATTGCAAGCGCACGTTTGATTTCAGGGTTTGCGACACCGGCCGGGCGATTCCCGGCGAAACGGAGAGATTTCTTTTCCGTGCCCCAGTGAATTCCCATTCGGGCTTGGGCATCGGCCTTTACCAGGCCGCACGTCACGCCGAAGCAAACGGTTATGTCCTAGCGCTCGTCTGCAACAGGGACGGAGAGGTTTGCTTCTCGCTTTCCGGAGAACCTAAGCCGCGTCTAACTCACGAGTGATCTGTCGATCCGGCGGGAAAGCCCGAACACGGTTGTATAGCCCTTTCCTTTCAGATCGCGATCGGGGATTCGAGGCGCTTAAGCTGCCCGGCCACTGGCGCGGGCAGGATGCGAAGAAGCGCACGCGGGACTGCGCGGCGAGCAGGAGCGCTCTGAGAGATTACTGCTGAACGAACACCACACTTGGTGGAAAACGGCACGTTGGGCCCCATGGTCCGCAGCCAGGCAAGCTCAGAGCGATTCCCTGGTCTGTCGCCTATATCGTATTCCAGACGAATGCGG
The DNA here is from genome assembly GCA_031380765.1 of Pseudomonadota bacterium. GTDB lineage: Bacteria > Pseudomonadota > Gammaproteobacteria > Burkholderiales > SG8-39 > SZAS-79. The sequence continues at coordinate 5,604 of JANMXB010000678.1, forward strand.
CTTCACACAGCCCGGTCGTGAAATTTTGCGACTTTTAGCGCCTGTCAATTAAGGCAGCGCCCCGCCCGCGATCATTCGGGTGTAAAGCAAATAGGACGACAACCAAAGCACGATGTCGTCGAATTCGTTTCCGGTGGCGGTAGTAGGCGTGTGGCTGACGAATGCCCTGTCGGTATTCAGATTCGCGGCCTCATCCGTCCCGGTTCCGCCGGTCGGAGTATTTTTTCCAGTCGAAAAGACTACAGCGGCGGCGCTGCTGATAAGTGTGCTGGACGCGGCGCAGTCAGCAGAGGCGCCCGATCCGCTTATACCGGTTGCCGTAGAGCATACGCGCAGATCCGGAACGAGCGTCGTAAGGCTGGAGGCGTTATACACCGAACGTATTGCGTCGGTCGACGTAAAGGGCCGCACATTTGCGGTGCCCGAAACGGTCGTGCTGAAATCCGTGACCGCATACCGGATCGGATTTCCCCAAGCGTCGACATAGAACTTGTTACTGTCCACGGGTAGCAACCCCAGCGTAACTGCGGGGACGTACCCGGTCCACGGCAGGCTGCAAGCCCCGCCCCCTGAAGCATATGCCGTGCCGATGACTTCTACGCCCAGGCTGGTTGCATTTGCCGGGCACGGCAGGCGTCGATTGGCCGTGGCGAAACCTACAAGCGCATCCCGCGCCATTTCAAGCCGGCGTTGGGTTTCGTTCATCTGCTGCTGCTCTATCTGGGCACCGAGCGGAAGCAACAGGCCTCCGAGGAGCAACCCAACGATTGCCAGGACCACGGCCATCTCGACCAGCGAGAATCCCGAGAAGTCTGAACGGCGCAAAAATCTCATGGTCAGTTGGTACCGACGACTACCACGCGATCATTGAATTTGAGCGACGGGTTTAGAGTTACAAAGGTACTATCCACCGGGGAAAGATTTTCGGATTCCAGATAGTCGGACAACGTTCCTGACGATCGGGTCTGGACGGCGATCGGCCGTCCAGCGAGAATCAGGATGGCACGCTTGTTGTCGGTGGGTGTCGTGCTAAGGTTGGTGATCGTCAAGCAACTTGGGGCGGTGCAGCTTCGCGCTCCTGACGCGGCAAAGCCTG
>JANMXB010000703.1:0-22674 GCA_031380765.1 Pseudomonadota bacterium
GGCGAAACGCCGGTGCAGGTGCTGCTCTCCGGCAACGCGTATCACATGATGAACGAAGGCGTGAAAATCAATATCGTCGTGCCCAAAGAGGGCGCCATCATCGGCATCGACACGGTGGGCATCAACAAGGGCACCAAGAAGCTCGACCTTGCGTACAAATTCATCAACATTGCGCTCGATCCCGCGACGCAGACGCTGGTGGCCAACAAGCAGAAGATGGGGCCCGTCAGTCCGCTGGCCAAGGTGGACCCGGCGATTGCAAAGCTGCCGGGCATGTTCACTACGGCACAGCAGTGGAAGGACCAGGCCATCGTGATCGACCATAAGCAGCGCTCGGAGCTGCTCGGCGAATGGCGCAAGTGGTTCACCGAAAACCTGATCGCCCGCTGAACGCGCGGATCCGGGGGCTTTCGACAGCGTGATGCCGGGACGGCGGCCGGCGTACTTTGGGTGGTTCGTCCTGCCTTCGGTGTTCCTGGCCGTGGCGCTGGCCGCGTCTCTCGCGTCCCTGTTCCAGTACAGCTTCCGGGAATACATTCCGGGGTCGATCCAGGTAGGCGGCTTCACGCTCGGCAATTTCGGGCGCATGAGCAGCTCGGTTTATCTGCACGTGTTTATCGACAGCCTAATGCTGTCAGCGTGCACCGCAATAGCCAACCTTGTCCTCGGCTATCCGCTGGCCTATGCGCTGGTGCGGTCCCGGTCGAGCCTGCTGAAATCCACGATTCTCATCACCACGATCGTTCCGATGTTCACAGGCGACATCGTGCGGACCTATTCGTGGCTGGTGGTGCTTGGCAAGAACGGCTTCATCAACGGCACCCTCAAGGCGGCCGGTCTGATCGATACGCCGCTGGACCTGCTTTACACGCCTCTGGGCGTGACCATTGCGCTTGTGCAGTATTCGCTTCCGGTCATGGTGATCATCCTCGCCGCGGCCATAAGCCACATCGATATGGCTTACGAAAAAGCCGCCGCGAGCCTGGGTGCGGACCCGCTGCACGTCCTTTGGAACGTAACGCTTCCGCTGTCCATGCCGGGCATCCTGTCCGGGACCGTGACGATATTCGCCTGGACGCTTTCGGCATTCGCTACGCCTCAGCTGGTTGGCGGCGGCAAGGTGAACATGATCTCGAACATGGTTTACCAGGTCGGCTTTTCCAACTTCGATTTTCCGTTCGCCGCCGTCCTGAGCCTTGTTGCGCTCGGCCTCATTTTCGCGATTCTCTGGCTCATGGGCCTGGGAATGAAGCGGCTCGAGCAAGTCGGGCTTCACTGATGATGTCCGGCACCACGGCAAAGGCGTTGCGCATCGCTTACGGGGCGGCGATTGCGGTGACGCTTTTCTATGTCACGCTGCCCTCGATCGTGGTCATGATCACCGCGTTCAGCGACAAGGCGCTATTGATGTTTCCTCCTACAGGCTTCTCGCTCAAGTGGTTCGAGCGGGCGCTTACCTACGAGGATTTCAGAAAAGGGTTTCTTAACGGCGTGATCATTACGGCATGGGCTTCGGCCATTGCATTGGTGTGTGGAACCACGGCGGCTTACGCAATCGAGCGCTTCGAGTTCGCGGGCAAGCGCACGCTGGAAGCCGTGCTGCTCTCCCCATTGGTGATACCGCATTTCACCCTCGGCATCGCGATGCTTATCGTCGCCTCCGAATTAAGCCTGTCGCGCACCTACACGGTGGTCGTGCTCTGCCACGTCATTCTCGTATTGCCGTTCGTCATGCGTAGCGTTTACGTTTCGCTGAAGAACATCGATCCCGCGCTGGAGCGGGCGGCCGCCAGCCTCGGTGCTTCCCCATTTACGGTGTTCATGAAAATCGACCTGCCGCTGCTGGCGCCGGGTCTTGCGGGAGGGTGGCTCTTCGCCGCGATCCTTTCATTCAATGAATTCACCGCAACGCTGTTCGTCAGCGGCCAGCGTACCCAGACGCTCCCCGTCGCGATGTACACGTACGTGCGGGAATATGCCGATCCGACCATGGCCGCGCTATCCTCGGTACTCATCGTGGCGACAATCCTGTTCCTGGTGGCGGCGAATCGCTGGCTCGGCCTGGAGCGCATCCTTTCCATCGAATCAAGTCGCTGAACCTGCAAGGAACACCTATGAGCACTTTACGCTCGCCGTTGTCCGGCCCGGATGTGTGGCATGGGAAGGACATGGAAAAACGCACCGACTGGATCCATGTGCTCGCAAAGGACGAGATCGCCGACCTGCAGCGCGCCGTCACGGAGGTGCGCAAGAGCCATGCCGAAATGTACGCGGTGACTGCCGAAGACTTCCCGCTGCCGGTCCTCTCGCGCCGGTTCAAGGCGATCTCGCACGCCTTGGAGCACGGATGCGGCGTCGCCAATATCCGTGGCATTCCCACCGATACGTTTTCCACCAAAGACCTGCGCCGGGTGCTCTGGGGAATCGGCGCCCATCTGGGCACGGCCGTGTCGCAGAACAAGGCCGGCGAATTCTTCGCCGAGGTGAGGGACTATGGAGAGCAGCTGGGCGGCCGGGCTTCGCGCGGTTATCGGACCGCATCGTCGCTGCGATTTCATACCGACCGGTGCGATGTCGTCGCGCTTCTTTGCGCGCGCCAGTGCATGGAAGGCGGCGAAAGCCGGATAGTCAGCACGCCGGCGATTCATAACGCAATGCTCGAGCGCCGGCCGGACCTGCTCGAGGAGTTGTTCGGGCCGTACCATCACAGCCGTCAGAGCGAGGAGGTGCCGGGGGAACTACCCTGTTACGTGAATCCCGTGTTCGTCGTCCACAAGGGCCGCTTTTCGAGCCAGTATTCCCGCTCGTACGTTGAATCGGCACAGAAATTCCACGCGACGCCACGCCTGCGAAGCGAACAGGAAGAGGCGCTCGACCTGCTTGCGACCCTCGCCGACGAGCTCTGCCTGCAGACGCGGATGGAGCCCGGTGACATTCAGCTGCTGAACAATCATGTTACCTACCATTCGCGCACCGCGATCGTCGATCACGAAGAGACGCGAAAAAAGCGTCTCGTTTACAGGCTGTGGCTGTCGACTCCGGAAAGCCGGGCGCTGCCTTCAGGCTACGAAGTCTTGTGGGGACCGACTGACGCAGGTGCGTTGCGCGGCGGAGTGACCCCGGCAAACGGGTTGCGAAGCGTTTCTCAATGGCGCGCGGCCGCGGCGCCTCGCAGCTGAAGACATGGAGGAACCCTTCAGCGTTTCGGTCGAAGGTGTTTTCAAGTCGTTCGCCGGTACGCCAGCCGTAAACGACGTTTCGCTTAAGGTCAGGAAAAGCGAGTTCCTCACCCTCCTGGGACCCTCGGGCTGCGGCAAGACCACGTTGCTCAACCTGATCGCTGGATTCCTCGAGCCCGAACGGGGCGAGATCTTCATCGACGGCGATCTGGTCACCCGTGTGCCGCCTTACATGCGCTCCATCGGGATGGTGTTCCAGAACTACGCGCTGTTTCCCCACATGACCGTCTCCCAGAACGTGGCTTTCGGTTTGAAGATGCGCAAGGTCCCAACGCCCGAGATCGCAAGCCGCGTCGCCCAAGCGCTCGACATGGTGCGGCTGCCTGGAATGGGAGCGCGTACCCCGCGCCAGCTTTCCGGCGGGCAGCAGCAGCGTGTCGCGCTGGCGCGCGCCCTGGTCATCAATCCCAAGGTGGTGCTGCTCGACGAGCCGTTTTCGTCGATCGACAAGAACCTGCGCGGCGAAATGCAGGTGGAACTCAAGCAGATCCAGAAGCGTGTCGGCATCACCACCGTATTTGTCACCCACGACCAGTCGGAAGCACTTTCCCTTTCCGACCGCATTGCCGTGATGTCGAACGGCAGGATCGAACAGCTTTCCGAGCCCGCTCAACTCTATCGAAATCCGGCCTCCAGCTTCGTCGCCTCGTTTATCGGCGACATCAACCGGTTGCCCTGCACAGTCGGAGGTCGAGAGGCTGCCAACGTCCTCCTCGATGTCGGCGGGCGCCTGGTTCGGCTGCCGGCGGCGCGCGCCGGCGGTCTCGGGAATGGCTCCGCCGCGCTGCTTTTCGTTCGCCCCGAGGAACTGGTCCTGGTTCGAGCCGAAGATCCGCTGGCCAATCTCGGGACCGGAATTGTCGATACCCATGTCTATCAAGGAACCCACGTGGATGTTTACGTTCGCCACGCGGGAGGCATGGTGGTGCGCGTACGCCACATCGGATTTGAGGCGGTCGAAAAGTTCCCGGTGGGAAGCCCGACCGGAGTCCGTGCCAATCTCGAGCAGGCATTTGTGTTTCCGGAAAAATGAGGATCTCATGCCAAATACCAAGCCGTCACTGAAACTTACCCACGAAGGCGCGCTCCGGGCCCTCGATGCCGCACTGAAAAAAGCGGAAGCACTCGGGGTCCCACAGAATATTACCGTCGTGGACGAGGGCGGCAACCTGCTCGCTTTCGTGCGCATGGATGGTGCCAAGGTCCTGTCGATCAGGACTTCGCAGAAGAAGGCGATTTCCGCGGCCTCGCTGCGCCAGCCCTCGGGTCACCTCAAGCCGGAGCTCGAAGTGAAGATGGCCATCGCGACCGAGGGCGCCCTCACCAACCTGGAAGGCGGATTTCCCATCGTCATCGACGGGATTTGCGTTGGCGCCATCGGTGTCGGTTCGGGAACCGGGGCTCAGGACTGCGAGGTCGCAAGGGCGGGGCTGGCCGCTTTGGGAGCACAGGCGCTGTAGTTGCGGGTCCGGCCGGAAAGCGCAGAGGACCGCAGTACAATCAGCGTGAGTGGCGCCGCACCGTGGCGCCGTGGAAATTCCGATGCCCGTATCTTTCGACGGCAAACTGGTGGTGGCGATCTCGTCGCGCGCACTGTTCGATTTCGAGGAAGAAAACAAGGTCTTCGAAAAGAGCGGCGACCGCGCTTATATGGAGCTGCAGCTCGAGCGGCTTGAAAATTGCGCCAAGCGCGGCGTCGCCTTCCCCCTGGTCCAGAAGCTGCTCGCATTCAACACTGCGGACGCGCATCGGGTCGAGGTCGTGATCCTGTCGAAGAACGACCCGGTTTCCGGCCTGCGGGTCTTTCGCTCGGCAAAGCAGAGCGGCCTCAAACTCGAGCGCGGGGTATTCACGCGGGGCCGCAATGCGTATCGCTACCTCGAGGCGTTGCACGCCAACCTGTTTCTCTCGGCCAACGAAGAGGACGTGCGCGGTGCAATCGACGCACGCTTTCCCGCCGCGCGGGTGATCCCCGAATCCGCGCAGGCCGCGGCGCGCTACTCCGACGAAGTGAGGATTGCTTTCGACGGGGACGCGGTCCTGTTTTCGGACGAGGCCGAGCGGGTGTTCCAGCGCGACGGGTTGGATGCATTCCAGAAGCACGAGAGCGAGCACGCGCTGAAGCCCTTGCCGCCCGGACCATTCAAGCCCCTGCTCGAAGCGCTGCACAGGCTCCAGACCGCGGGTGCCGAAGTGCCAATGCGCATCCGGACGGCGCTGGTCACCGCGCGCAGTGCCCCGGCGCATGAGCGCGCGGTGCGGACATTGATGAACTGGAACGTCGGCGTCGACAAGGCCATGTTTCTCGGCGGACTGGACAAGAGCGCTTTCCTTGCGGCCTTCCAGCCCGACATCTACTTCGATGACCAGCGCGGGCATGTGGAGTCGGCGCAAAAGCATGTGGCCACCGGCCACGTACCCTTCGGCGTGGCTAACCTGCGAAAGCGCTGAGCCTGCCTTCCTCGACTGCGTGGCACGCCACGCTGCGGCCACCAGGAAGCTCCAGCCGCGCGGGTCTTTCCACCTTGCAACGCTCGTTGGCGTGCGGGCACCGTGGGTTGAAAGTGCATCCCCCAGGCGGGGACAGAGGGTTCGGCACTTCGCCGGCCACCGGCGTGCGAGCCTTGCCGCTCATCTCCAGGTCCGGTATGGCGTCGATGAGCATGCGCGTATAGGGATGGCGCGGGTGATCGAACAGGGCTTTCGCGTCGGCGACCTCCACGAGCCTGCCGAGATACATGACCCCGACACGCGTCGCGATATGCGCCACGACGGCCAGGTTATGCGAAATGAAGAGGTAGGTGAGGCCGAGGCGCTGCTGCAGATCCTTCATGAGGTTCAGGATCTGCGCCTGAACTGAAACATCGAGCGCCGAGGTGGGTTCGTCGCAGACGAGGAATTCGGGGTTCGAGGAGAGCGCACGGGCGATCGAGATTCGCTGCCGCTGCCCGCCGGAGAATTCGTGCGGATATTTTTCCCCGTCTTCGGCGGCGAGGCCCACTTGAGTCAGCAATTGCGCTACGCGAGCGTCGAGCGAAATCGCGTCAGGAGCCACGCCATGCGCCACGAGGGGTTCGGCGACGATGTCGCGCACCCGCCAGCGCGGATTGAGACTTGCGTATGGGTCCTGGAAGATCATCTGCATCCGGCGACGCAGCTGCGCCGATGCCGGAGCGGCAAGATCGGCGCCATCGAATACGATCCGGCCGCATGACGGCGCGTGCAGGCCCACTATCAGGCGTGCCACTGTCGATTTTCCGCACCCCGATTCGCCTACAAGTGCAAGCGTCTCGCCGCGCCGGATGCTGAAAGACACGTCGTCGACCGCCCGCAGGCTGCGCCGCGGCTCTCCTTCCAGGACGCGATTGAGCCACGGACGGGACACGTCGAAGTCGCGCCCCACGCCTTGCACTTCGAGGAGGATCTCAGCGGGCATAGAGCCAGCACGCGGCCTGATTGGCGCCCGCGGGCATGGGTGAGGGTCGCTCGACCAAGCAGCGATCGAAGCACTGAGGGCAGCGCGGATTGAAGGCGCAGCCCGGCGGGATGGCTGTCAGCCTCGGCATCGCGCCGTCGATCTGGGCGAGGCTGTGCCGGGTGTCGCCAAGTTTCGGGATCGAGCTCATCAGGCCGCTGGTATACGGATGGCGGGGCGCGTGAATGACGTCCTTCACCGGGCCGATCTCGGCCAGGCGGCCCGCGTACATCACCGCGACGCGGTCGGCGGTTTCGGCGATCACGCCCATGTCGTGGGTGATGAGCATTACGGCGGCCCCGTTCTCGCGCGCAAGTCTCTTGAGCAACTCGATGATCTGCGCCTGGATCGACACGTCGAGCGCCGTCGTCGGCTCGTCCGCGACGATCAGTCGAGGCCGGGCGCACAGGGCCAGCGCGATCACAACGCGCTGGCGCATTCCGCCGGAAAAATGGTGGGGATAGCTGTCGATCCTGAGCTCGGGCGCGGGAATGCCGACTTCGGCGAGCAACTCGATCGCGCGACGCCGCGCGCGGGCTTCGTCCAAGCCCAGGTGTACCCGGATTGTCTCGATGAGCTGCTCGCCGATCGTAAACAGCGGATTGAGCGAGGTCAGCGGGTCCTGGAAGATCGCCCCGATTCGCTTGCCGCGAATCCGGCGCATGTCCTCGGCGGGCAATCCGTCGATGCGCTGGCCCTCGAGGCGAATTTCGCCCGCCGCGATACGTCCCGGCGGCTCGAGCAGGCCGATGATGGCCATTCCGGTGAGCGATTTGCCGGCACCCGACTCCCCGACCACGCCGAGGACCTCTCCCGGCGCGAGATCGAAAGAAAGATCGTCAACCGCGACCAGCGTACCGCGCCGCGTGGGGAACTCCACGCGCAAATTTCGGACTTCGAGAAGCGGCGTGGCCATGTCAGTAAGTTCCCCGGAGAGTGGCGCCCAGGCTGGGGTTCAGGAAAAAAATGTCAGTAGCACCTAACGCAGCTTCGGGTTGAGGGCATCGCGCAGCCAGTCGCCCAGCAGATTGACCGACAGCACCAGAACAATCAGCGCCACGCCCGGAAACACCGTGATCCACCATTCTCCGGACAGTAGGAAATCGTTGCCGACCCGGATCAGCGTGCCGAGCGAAGGCTGGGTAGCCGGCACGCCTACGCCGAGAAAGGACAGCGTGGCTTCGGTAATGATCGCGGTGGCGAGGTGGATGGTGGCTAGCACAAGCACCGGGCCGATCACATTCGGCAGCACATGACGAAACATGATCGACGCTTGCCCGCGGCCGATCACGCGTGCGGCTTGCACGTACTCTTTGCTTCGCTCCACGAGCGTGGAACCGCGCACCGTGCGCGCGTACTGCACCCAGCTCGAAACGCCGATGGCGAGAATCAGCACGTAGATTGCGATCTGGTCGTGCGCTTCGCGGGGCAGCACCACGCGCGCAACGCCGTCGATCAGCAGCGCGATCAGGATCGGCGGGAACGACAGCTGAATATCGGCCACGCGCATGATGAAAGCGTCGATCTTGCCGCCGCCGTATCCGGAGACCAGGCCCAGGGCGACACCGAGCACCATCGAAAAGAGCACCGATGCAATGCCGACGCCAAGCGAGATTCGCGCGCCGTACATGATCGTCGAAAGCAGATCGCGTCCCTGGTCGTCCGTGCCGAGCAGATAGCGGCCGTTGCCGCCGGCGGTCCATGCGGGCGGTGTAAACCCGTCGGTGAGGATCAGCGTGCCGCTGTCGAAGGGACTATGCGGCGCAATCCACGGGGCCAGTACCGCCCCGCCGACGCACACGATGGTCAGGAGCGCCGCGAGCATCACCACGGGCGAGTGGCGGAAACTCCAGGCGAGGTCGTGGTCCCACGCCCAGCGCAATCTCGCCCGGGCGCTCAATGCCGGACCCGTCGCGTACCGCGCCGCGCCGGAACGGGCGGTGCGGGACTCACTCTATACGCGCGAAACGCGACTCGGGCCGGTCGTCCGACTTGTACACGGTGGTCACGTTTTTCTTCATCGCCCAGGGACGCAGCTGATGGTGCAAAGGAACGTAGTAATAGTTGTCCCGCGTCAGGATCAGGGCGTCGCGCAGCATGACGTCGCGCTTCTTTACGTCCGTCTCTGTCTTGGCGGCGTCGATCAGCGCGTCTAGTTTCGCGTCACTGATGCGGCCGAGGTTGAAGCTTCCGTCGGCACCCGTGGTCTTGGTGCGCATCAGCGACTGCAGGGTATAGTTCGCATCGAAGGTGGCTACTCCCCAGCCGAGCATGTAGGCGCTATGGTCGAACTTCTGGATTTTTGAAATGAAGCTGGCCATCGGCTGGGCATTGAGCTTGACCTTCAAGCCCACACGCGCCCACATCCCCACCAGTGCCTGGCAAATCTCCTCATCGTTGACATAACGGTTGTTCGGGCAGTCCAGCCCGAATTCGAAGCCGCCCGGATAACCGGCTTCGGCGAGAAGCTTCTTGGCGCTTTCGATGTCCACTGGCGAAACCTTGTCCAGCTCTACGTTGTGGCCGTGCACTCCCGGCGCCACCATTATCGCGGCGGGTATCGACAGCCCCCGCATGGTGATGCGCTTGATGGCTTCCCGGTCCACTGCAAGGTTGAGGGCCTTGCGCACGCGGATGTCCTTGAACGGGTTTTTGCCCTTGATGTTGGAATACAGCAGCTCGGGGCTGTACTGGTCCATGCCGATGAAGATCGTTCGCACTTCATGCCCGTCGAGCACTTTAAGCTTGGGGTCATTGCGCAGCCGGGTCACATCCTGCGTAGGCAGGTCCGTCACAAGGTCCACGTCCCCCGCAAGAAGCGCGGAGACGCGCGTGGCGTCGGCCTTGATTGGCGTATAGATCACTTCTGTCGCATTGCCGTCGAACTTGTCCCACCAGGCCGTGTTGGCGGACATCAGGATGCGCTTGTCGGGCTCCCACGTTTTGATCACGTAGGGGCCCGTGCCATTTGCATTTCGCGAAGCGAAGGATTCCTCCTTTGCAACGTAGTTCTGCACGTTCTCGGACTTGTTCTTTGCCGACCACGCCTTGTTCATGATGCGGAAGTCGACCAGGAGGCGCAGCAGCACGGGATTGGGGCCCGTAAGAATCATGTCGACGGTGTAGTCGTCGATTTTCTTCACTTCCTTTACGCCTGAAACATAAATCTGATTGGTGCCTTGCGGCTGGATGATGCGGCCATAGGAGAACACCACGTCATCCGCGGTAAAAGGCGCGCCGTCGTGAAACTTGACACCCTTGCGCAGATTGAAGCGCCACTGTGTCGGGCTTACCTGTTGCCAGCTCGTCGCGAGGCAGGGCTCGACCTGGAAATCCTTCGTATAGCGCACCAGTCCCTCGTAGGTGTGCTGGAGCAGGCTGTGGGTCGTAGCGTGGTTCTGCGAGTGAGGATCGAGCGTCAGGATGTCGTTCTGCGCACCCCATCGCAGAGTGGCCGCGAAAGCCGGAGCGGCCGAGATAGTCGTCAGGGCGATCGCGGCGACTGCCGCGGCAATCAGGCGAGCAAGCTTCATTGTGGCCTCCCTTTCTGGCGTTACTTGATGGGCAGCGATTCCTCGACCAGCGCAGCAAGATAGCCGGCGCCCATCGGGATCACGTCGTCGTTGAAATCGTAGTTCGGATTGTGCAGGAAGCAGCTCATAGGCCCGCCGCCCTGGCCCAGGAACACGTAGGCGCCTGGACGGACCTGCAGCATGTAGGAGAAATCTTCGCCACCCATCGTGGGATCGGCATCGGTGATGACGTTTTCAGCGCCAAATATCCTCCTCCCGACTTGCGCCGCGAAACGCGCCTCCCGCTCTGTGTTGACGGTTGCCGGATAGTTGCGGTGGTACTCGATCTGGGCCGAGCCGCCCATCGCATTCGCCACGCCGGTGATGATCTCCTTGAAGCGCTTTTCCGCGAGGTCGCGCGTTTCGGCGCGGAAGCTTCGGACTGTGCCGCACAGGTGCACCGCGTCCGGTATCACATTGTTCGCGCCCAGCTGGCTGGTCTGCATGGAACAGAGGCTTACGACGACGGCATCGACCGGGCTGACGTTGCGGCTCGCGATGGTTTGCAGCGCGGTGATGATATGTGCGGTAATGACCACGGGGTCCACCGAGAGATGCGGCATTGCGCCGTGCCCCCCCCGGCCCTTCACCGTGATCTTGAAGTCGTCGGTCGCGGCCATTACCGGGCCGGGCCGCACCGCGATCTTGCCCGGCGGCAGGCTGGGCCAGTTATGCAGCGCATAGACCTCATTGGCCGGAAAGCGCTCGAACAGGCCCTCCTCGATCATCACCCGACCCCCGCCGCCACCTTCTTCGGCGGGCTGGAAAATCAGGTAGGCGGTGCCGTCGAAATTGCGCGTTTCGGCCAGATACCGGCCTGCCCCGAGGAGCATCGTTGTGTGGCCGTCGTGGCCGCACGCGTGCATACACCCCGCATTGACGGATTTGTACGGCATGTTTCCCAATTCGTGCATCGGGAGGCAATCCATGTCCGCCCGCAGCCCGATTGCCCGGCCGCTCGAGGAGCGGTTGCCTTTGATCACGCCCACAAGGCCCGTCTTGGCCAGGCCGCGATGGACTTCCACGCCCCAGCTTTGGAGCTTGGCGGCGACCAGATCGGATGTGCGTTGCTCGGTGAACCCGAGTTCCGGATGGGCGTGGATGTCATGGCGGATATCCGCCAGTTCTTTGTGGAAAGCGCGGATACGCTCTACCGGGGTGTCGAGTTTCAGGGGGGCATTCACGGGATTCTCCTCGGGCTCAGTGCGAAGTGACCGCCCGGTCCAGGCGAAGGCGCGGGTCGACCGCATAGTAAAGCAGATCGACCACGAGGTTGATAATGACGAAAAAGAGCGCAATCAGGCACAGATAGGCGGCCATCACCGGTATGTCGGCGACCGTGACGGATTGGATGAAAAGCAGTCCCATGCCCGGCCACTGGAAGACCGTTTCGGTGATGATCGCGAAGGCAATGATGGAGCCCAGCTGCAGGCCAGCGATGGTGATCACCGGTACAAGCGTGTTCTTGAGGGCGTGGCGGAAATTCACCAGGCGTTCGGGCAGCCCCCTGGCGCGCGCGAACTTGATGTAGTCGGTGCGCAGGACCTCGAGCATTTCCGAGCGTACCAGCCGCATGATCAGGGTCATCTGGAACAGTCCCAGCGTGATCGAGGGCAGGATCAGCGATTTCAGGCCGGACGCGGTGAGCAGCCCGGTCGTCCACCAGCCGATAGCGACCGTGTCGCCGCGGCCGAACGACGGGAGCCAGCCGAGCAGGACAGCGAAAACAAGTATCAGCAGAATGCCGATGAGAAAAGTCGGCAGCGAAACCCCGATGAGCGAGACTGCGAGAAATACCTGCGAGAGCCAGGAATTGCGCTTGAGCGCCGTATAGACGCCCATCGGAATGCCGGCTGCGAGCGCAAGAAAGGCGGCGACGAACGAAAGCTCCAGTGTCGCGGGAAGCCTTTCCACGAATAGCCGTGACACCGGCTGTACCTGTCGCAGGCTCAGCCCGAAGTCGCCCTGAAGTGCGCGGCCGACAAAATGCAAATACTGGATATAAAACGGCTGGTCCAGCCCCAGCAATCTCGTTATCCGCACCCGGTCTTCAGGCGTGGCGTCCTGCCCGAGCATGAACAATACGGGATCGCCGACGAAGGTGAAGAGCGAGAACGCGATGAGCCCGACGGTCAGCATCACCAGCACGGCCTGGGCAACTCGACGCAGAATGAAGGCGAGCATTTCGGGAGGGAAGGATCCAGTCGCGTCACAGGGCAGGACGCCGGCCCATGGTGCCGAATTCGCGGGGCGCAGTCAAACCACCGCTTAGAATCCGCTTATGAGCGCCACAGCCCCGGACTTCGCCCGAAAAATCACCGCCTGGCAACGCCGCCACGGTCGCCATGACCTGCCTTGGCAGGGTACTCGCGATCCTTACCGGATCTGGGTCTCCGAGATCATGCTGCAGCAAACCCAGGTCGGCGCGGTAACAGACTATTTTCAGAGATTCGTTGACCGATTTCCCGACGTGAAGACGCTTGCACTCGCAAGCGAGGACGAGGTGCTTCGACTGTGGAGTGGCCTCGGGTATTACGCGCGGGCACGCAATCTGCACAAGGCCGCGCGCAGGATTGTCGAAGTCCACGACGGCAAATTTCCGCAGACCGCTCAATCGATGGAGGATCTCCCCGGAATCGGGCGCTCCACCGCCGCGGCCATAGCTGCGTTTGCGTTCGGCGAGCGCGCCGCGATTCTCGATGGCAACGTGAAACGTGTGCTTGCGCGCTGTTTCGGCATCGACGGTTTTCCCGGGGCATCGAGCGTCGAAGCCGGGCTCTGGACGCTGGCCGGCGACCTGCTGCCGAAAGAGCGCAAGCCGGGCGCAATCGAAGCGTATACACAGGGATTGATGGATCTTGGCGCGACCGTATGCACCCGCTCGAAGCCGTTGTGCGAAGCCTGCCCGATTGCGGCCGACTGCATCGCGCGAAGGACGGGCAGAATCGCTCAGTTGCCGGTGCCACGCCCGAGAAAAGTGTATCCGACTCGTCAAACCACGTGGCTTGTGCTCAGGCACGGCGGCGAGATATTACTCGAGCGGCGTCCATCGAACGGCATTTGGGGCGGCCTGTGGGTCTTTCCGGAATTTGCGGGAAAGGACTTGGCACAGCACTGCCGGACCGAGTATGGCTGTGTACTATCGGGCCACCGATCGCTGCCTGTCTTCACCCACGGCTTTACCCATTTTCGACTTGAGATCTCCGCGCTGCTCTGCGCAGTCAGGGAGCGCGGGCAGCGTGCCGAGTCGGCCGGTCGCGTCTGGAAGCGCGTCGAAGACGCGGCTGACGCCGCCGTGCCCACCCCGGTGAGGAAGCTTCTGGGACAGCTCTAGCCGGCCAGACGGTGCTGCTGGAGGAACTTGCCAAGAATTTCGATGCGTTGCCTGGCGTCGTCGAGCTCAAGCAGCTTCTGCTTCGCCGCAAGAGGCACAGGCAGTATCTCCGCCAAGCGTGAGCTCACCCACGAGGTTGACTCGAATCGCAAAGGCGCCGCGACGATCGTGGATCCGTGCTCTTCGTAGACCGCTTTGAGCAGGGTTGCGCAGCCGTCAAATTCTTCGGGCAACACCGAATCCGCGTCCTGCGCCAGCATTTCAACCTTTGCGCGGGTAAGCGCTGCGTCGGTGACTCGTGATTCGAGGATGCGGAAGCGCTGCTCCCCGCGCGCCTTTACCGACAGAACCCCGAGCTGCTGCATATCCCATTCGACGATTCGCGCCATGCATCCGATCGGTTCGGGGGTAGCCGGCGCGCCGACCTCGCGACCGCTTCGTATCAGGCAAATCCCGAACGGTTCGTCGTCCCTGAGGCACTTCTTGGCCATCTCCATATAGCGCTGCTCGAAGATGCGCAGCGCAAGCAGTCCACCCGGAAAAAGCACCGCGTTGAGCGGAAAAATTGCAACGTCCTGAATGCCGGCATCGCTCAATCTTCCTGATCCTTGTTGACGAGCCCGCGATGACGCACCAGCACCGGCCAGGTCTTGCCGAAATCCGCTGCGAGCTTTTCTGCCAGGTACACAGAACGATGCCGGCCGCCGGTGCAGCCTATGGCGACCGTCACATGGTATCGGTTGTCCCGGACCATGTCCGGGAGCCAGCGCATGAGGAAGCCGCGCACATCCTCGAACAACCGCCCGACCGCCTCCTGGCTTTCGAGAAACTCGATCACTGGCAGGTCGCGGCCGGTGAGCGCGCGAAGTTCGGTCACATAGTGGGGATTGGGAAGCATGCGGGCGTCTATGACCCAGTTGGCATCGAGCGGAATTCCCTCCTTGTAGCCGAACGACTCGAACAGCAACATCATTGATCCGGAGTGCAGTCCGAGGAGATCCTTGATCCAGTGCCGCAATGCCTTGGGCTGCAGCTCGCTGGTATCGATCCTGTGGCCGAGTTCGGCGACGCCGCCCAGCATTTCGCGTTCCCGCTCGATCGCCTCGGCAACCGTCAGTCCCTGGCCCGCCAGCGGATGCCTGCGGCGGGTCTCGGAAAAACGGCGCAACAGGGATTCCTGGCTCGCCTCGAGATAAAGAAGGCGTGAATCGATTCCACGACCGCGCAATTCGTCGAGCCTTTCGGGCAATGCGGAAAGCGCCACACTGCGCGCGTCAACGCTGATGGCCACCTGCTGGTGGCCGGCTTCGGAGAGGAAGCGCACCACCTCGACCAGCAAAGGCGCGGGCAGGTTGTCCACGCAGTAGTAGCCGGCATCCTCCAGCACCATCAGCGCGATGCTCTTGCCGGAGCCGGACATACCGCTAACCAGGACGAGCTGCATGGCCATGCGGAAAGCTTATAACGAAACTGACCGCGACGTCTGGATGCGGCGGGAGCCCTCGCTGCCTGAACGCGCAAGGGCTACTCCTCGCTTTGCCCGTCGTACTCGATGGCCTGGCGTTGCCGGGTGACGAATTCGGCGGTGCTGTCTATTCCGCGCAGATGCAGGATGTAGTTGCGCACGGCGGCCTCCAGGAGCACCGCAAGGTTGCGCCCGGCGGCGACCGGCACCACTACTTTGCGCACTGTGATGCCGAGGATGTCCTCGGATTGCTCGGCGAGTGGCAAACGCTCGACTTCAGCGCCGCCCGGCGTGGGCTTTTCCAGGTGAACAATCAGCTTTAGGCGCATTTTCGGCCGCACCGCGGTTTCGCCAAAGATCGTGCGCACATTCAGGAGTCCCAAACCGCGTACCTCGATGAAGTCCTTGAGAACCGGCGGACAGCGGCCTTCGAGAATCTTCGGTGCGACGCGCGAAATCTCGACCACGTCGTCGGCCACGAGTCCGTGACCGCGGCTGATGAGCTCCAGGCCGAGCTCGCTTTTGCCCACACCCGACTCTCCGGTGACGAGCACCCCCAGACCCAGAACATCCATGAACACGCCGTGGCGCGTGGTCTTTTCCGCCAGGGCCTTTGCCAGATAGCGCGTGAGCGTCTCTATGACGCGCGGAGCGGCCAGCGGCGTTGCGAAAAGCGGAGTGTGCGAATTCTTGGCGCCGGCGAGGATTTCTTCGGGCGCTTTGACGTCATCGGCGACGATTACCGCAGTGAGCGGGCCAGAGAAAAGCTTGGAAACGAAGTCCGCGCGCGCGCTGCCCTTAAACGCAGCGAACATCGAGGCTTCATAGCTGCCGAGCACCTGAATGCTGTTAGGGTGGGTGAGGTTCAGGTGTCCGATCAGTGCGGCGGACGCCGCGGCTTCGCGCCGCACCGCCGTGCTGCCGTCCTGGCCTGCGATCCAGGCCAGTTGCAGCGCTTCGCGATTGTCATCATGCAATCGCGTGACGTTGACCTGCAGCATCCGGTTGCCATGTTGAGATTAGTTGGTGGAGGCTGGCGGAGTCGGCGGCTGCGGACATCGCATCGCGCAAGGGCCGGTCGCTGAACATCTGCGCCAGTTCGGACAGAACTTGCAAGTGCCTTTCGGTGGCTTGCTCCGGCACAAGCAGAGCAAAAACCAGATTCACGGGCTTGCCGTCGGGCGCGTCAAAGGGCACGGGAGCGCCAAGACGCAGGAAGGCTCCCAGCGCGTCCTTGAGCCCCTTGATGCGTCCATGAGGAATGGCAACCCCATGGCCGAGGCCCGTAGAGCCGAGCCGTTCCCGCGCAAAGAGGCTGTCGAACACCACGCTGCTGGCGATGCCGTGGTTGTTCTCGAAAAGCAGGCCGAGATGCTCGAACAGCCGCTTCTTGCTAGAAACGGAGACGTCTATGGCGACGTTGGCGGGACAAAGAAGCTTGGCGACGAGGCTCATGGATCGGGGTCGCAGGGAGGTGGCATCCCGGTCCGGGACGGGCTGCGAGGCGGCGCATTATAGCCCAAGCGCCGCAGGCGGCGCCCGGGTTGGATCATCTCTTGCAAACCGTAACCGGCCGGCTGCCTTCAGGGCTCTGTTCCAGGGTGATGCTTGAGCGCGTCGTGAGGCTTCGCGTTCGCCTTGTCCTTGTACTTGATCACCTGCCTGTCGAGCTTGTCGACCAGAAGGTCGATGGCGGCATATAGATCGGCGTCGATGCACTCGGCATGGATGTCCTTGCCCCGCACGTGGAGGGTTACTTCGGCTTTCTGCAGCAGTTTTTCAACTGACAGGATCACATGGGCGTCGATCACGTGATCGAAGTGCCGGGTAACACGGTCGAGCTTGCCGCTGACATAGGTGCGTATCGCCGGGGTTACATCGAGGTGATGGCCGCTGACGTTCAGGTTCATGGGCGCCTCCGGGCGTTGGTAAATTGAATTTACAGGGATTTTCTGAGGTTCACGGGCGGGATCTGCAGGGACTCGCGGTATTTTGCAATCGTTCGCCTCGCCACCACGATACCCTGTTGACTCAAAATTTGCGAGATACGCGAATCGGAAAGCGGCAATTTGGTGTCTTCCGCCGCGACCAGTTGTTTGATCAGGGCGCGAATCGCGGTAGCCGAGCAGGCGCCGCCGCTTTCGGTGGAGACATGGCTGCCGAAGAAGTATTTCAGCTCATAGGTGCCACGCGGGGTCGCCATGTATTTTTGAGTCGTAACGCGCGAGATCGTGCTTTCGTGCAGGCCAAGGGTCTCTGCGATTTCGCGCAGCACCATGGGCCGCATGGCGACCTCGCCGTGCTCGAAGAAATGGCGCTGGCGGTCGATGATCGCCTGCGACACCCGCAGAATGGTATCGAATCGCTGTTGCACGTTCTTGATCAGCCAGCGCGCTTCCTGCAGCTGGCCGGACATGGAGTTGGCGCCGTTTCTATTTCCAGAGAGGAGCGAGGCGTAAAGGCGGTTGATGCGCAGCTTGGGCATCGCATCGCGATTCAGGCTTGCGCGCCACACGCCCTTGATTCTGCGGACGATCACGTCGGGAATGACATAACGCGTTTCGGTGCTGGAAAATGCCGCACCGGGGTGGGGATTAAGCTTGAGGATGACCCGCTGCGCTGCACGCAGCTCGTCGTCGCTGGCGCCGGTGAGCTGCTTGAGGCGCGCGTAGTCGCGTTGTGCGAGTGTTTCCAGGTGAAGCTCGGCGATCGTCGCTGCGAGTGTGGCTACTTTCGCTTCCAGCGCCGTGCCGGGACGCTGGGCACGGATTTGCAGCAGCAGGCATTCGCTGGGCGAGCGCGCGCCAACGCCGGCCGGCTCCATGTTTTGCAGATGTCGCAGCGCGATGCCGAGATCCTCTATGTCTGCGTCCGCCTCCGAGGGCACCAGATCGGCGATTTCCTCAAGGGGCTGGGTCAAATAGCCGTCTTCATCGAGGGCATCGATCAGCATCCCGACAAGTGCGCGGTCGCGCTGTGCCAGATTGGTCAGCGACAATTGCTCATTGAGGTGATTGCGCAAGGTCGGCGTCTCGGGCGCGACGAATGCACGGTCGCCGTCCTCGTCATCGTCGCTCCCCGTGCGAGGCGACGCGGAGAAATCCGGCTGCCATTCGTCGCCAGCCGGCTCGGCCGCTTCGCTGGGGGATTCGCGCGGCGGTTCGGTGGCGCCCACGATTTCTTCGGGTGCGGTGAAAGTGGTCGAGGGTGGTGTCAATCCGTCTTCGGCGTCTTCGCGCTCGAGGACGGGGTTATCCATCAGCATCCGCTCTATCTCCTGGTTCAGCTCGACCGTCGACAGCTGGAGCAGGCGTATCGACTGCTGCAGCTGCGGCGTCAGGGTGAGATGCTGGGACAGCCGGAACTGGAGTGTCGGCTTCATTGAAACGCGGCGGAAGGGCGCAAGGTCGGTGTCTGTTTTCCGCCGGAAGGGCCGGACGGAGAGGTGGCGCGAAGCGGGACTACATGCGGAAATTCTCTCCCAGATAGACCCGGCGGACGCTGTCATTATAGACAATTTCATCCGGGTGCCCCGACGCCAGCACTGCGCCGTCATTCATGATGTAGGCCCGGTCGCAAATGCCGAGTGTTTCCCGTACGTTGTGGTCGGTGATCAGCACGCCGATCGACCGCTCCCGCAAAAAGCGGATGATGCGCTGGATGTCGAGCACGGCTATCGGGTCGACGCCTGCAAATGGCTCGTCGAGCAGGATAAACGCGGGCCGCGTTCCGAGGGCACGGGCGATTTCGAGTCTGCGGCGCTCGCCGCCCGAAAGCGCGAGGGCGGGGTGCTTGCGCAGGTGGGCTATGTTCAGATCGGTGAGCAATTCCACGAGCCTGGTTTCGATGTCGTCGCCCGAAAGTCCCTGTAGCTCGAGCACCGCCTGGACGTTTTCTTCGACCGTGAGTTTGCGAAAAACAGAGTTTTCCTGCGGCAGATAGGAAATTCCCATTCGCGCACGCCGGTGAATGGGCAGATGCGTGAGCTCTTTGCCGTCGAGGTGGATCCGCCCGGCATCGGCCGCGATCAAGCCGACAATCATGTAAAAGCACGTCGTTTTGCCGGCGCCGTTCGGGCCCAGCAGCCCAACGACCTCGCCGCTGGAAACCGTCAGCGAGACATCCTGGACGACGGCACGCGACTTGTAGCGCTTGCGCAGGCTCTCCGCTGACAGAACGCTCATCTAGCCTTGGAGGGCGCCGAAGGCGGCGACGTTGAACTCTGACCGGAAGAAAGCGGGGGCCCCGGCTCGTCGCGAGCCTTAGGTTGAATCACTGCGCGAACCCGACCTTCCGGGTTGGCGCCCGAAATCGCGCTCTTGCCCCCTGTTACGGAAAAGAATTCGGAGCGCGTATCGACCGATATCACGTCACCACGCACTTCATCCTTGTCGCGCACGATTCGCGCCTGGTCGCGCAGCTCGACGTTTTCCTTCTTGTCATCGATTTCGATGCTCAGGGCTTCACCTTCAATCCACTCGTTCTTGCCGTCACGCTTCTGACGAAAGCGCGCAGGCGCCCCGGTGGCGACAGATATCTGGAAGCCTTCGGCGTCCTGGCGCACCGTAATCCGGTCTGCGCGAACAAGTATGGTTCCCTTGGTAAGGAGGACATTACCTTCGAAGACGCTTATGCGGCGCGCATCGTCAGAGGTCATGCGGTTCGCGTCGATCTGCGTCGGCTTGTCCTTGTCGGCTTTCTCGGCGTGAGCGGCAAAAGCCAGCATGACGCCGCCGAGCATCGTCCACGCGCCCGCAAGGCGCCGAATTGCCGGCAAATTGCCCTTCACTGCTGTTTCCTCGGCTCGAAACGACCACGCACTTTTGCGCGGAGTTGCAGCACGCGCGATTCGTTGTTGTACTCCAAACCCCGTCCGGTGAGATCGCGTCCGTCTTCGTGGATCGCGATCTCGCGATCGGTGCGAAAAATAGACCGAGCCCGGACAACGTGAAGGAAACTGGTCTCCATGCGCATTTCGGGAAGCTGGGGAATTGCGCTGCGCACCAGAAGGACATTGTCGTACAGAAATGTGTCTTCGCCATCCTGGCTAAGCGCACCGCGGTCGGCCGTCAGCGTCATCGGGGCCTCCCCGGCCTTGGTTTGCAGCACGCGGGGCGCGTCCAAGTCGGTTGAATCGTCGTCAGGGTAATGTACCATCTTGTGCGCCGTGAGCATCGATTCCTGCGCGCCGGTTGTACCGTATCCGACAATTCTGAAATTATGAACAAGATAGTCCGGATCATGGCGGCGCAACGAAGGGTGGGACTGATCGATGCGGGCCGTGCGCTCCAGCCAGAAAGTGAGCAGAGCCAGTGACAGCATCAGGAGCAGCGGAAAAAGTCGCGTATTTGAAATCAGCATGCATCAGGCCAGATAGGGTGCGATCGCCGCGTCGAAGGTACCCTGGGCCCGCATCACGGTTTCGCAGACTTCGCGGGCGGCTCCCTCGCCCGCAGGCAGCGTTGCCACAAAATGGGCGTGCCGGCGAACTACCTCCGGCGCCTCGCGAGTTGATGCCGCAAAACCGCACCGCGTGAGCACGGGAAGATCCACCACGTCGTCGCCCATGTAGCCACAGGACGCGGCCTCCACCTTGAGGGAGGTCATCAGCCCCTCGAATGCGGAGCGTTTGTCGTCCACGCCTTGCAACACATGGACGATACCGAGGTTTCTCGCGCGGTGGCTGACGACATCCGAGCGCCGCCCCGTCAGGATTGCTACGCTTACGCCGCTGGCCATGAGCATCCGGATTCCGTGGCCGTCCTGGGTACTGAACGCCTTCATCTCCGCGCCTGAATCGCTGTAGTAGATACGACCGTCGGTCAGAACGCCATCGACATCAAAGATCATGAGGCGCACGCCGCGCGCGCGCCCGGGCATGTCCTGCGTCATCTACACCACCTTTGCCCGGAAAAGGTCGTGCATGTTCAGGGCGCCCACAAGCGTACCTTGGTCGTCGACCACGAGGAGTTGATTTATCTTGTGGCGTTCCATGAGCTCCACCGCCTCAACTGCAAGCGCCTGGGGCCGGATGAGGCGGGGCGCAGGGCTCATCACTTCGGCGATTTTTGCGACCTGAAGGTTCGGGATTTTCTCTATCGTGCGACGCAGGTCGCCGTCGGTAAAGATGCCGGCGACTTTTCCCGCAGGATCCAGGACCGCCGTCATGCCGAGCCGCTTGCGGGTTATTTCGAGAATTGCCTCGGGCAAGGTCGCCGCCAGCGGCACCACGGGTATTTCGTCGCCTCGGCGCATTACGTCGGCGACGTGTGTGAGCAGTTTCCGGCCAAGAGCGCCCCCGGGATGGGAGCGCGCGAAGTCTGCTTCGGAAAATCCACGCGCGTCGAGCAAGGCCACGGCCAGAGCGTCCCCCATGGCCAGGGCCGCGGTGGTGCTCGCCGTCGGCGCAAGATTGAGCGGGCAGGCCTCCTGGGCGACGCCGGCGTCGAGATGAACGTCTGCTTCCCGGGCCAGGGTCGAGTCGGCCTCGCCGGTCAGTGCGATCAGCTTTGCGCCTTGCCGCTTAACAAGCGGGACGATATCGAGCAGTTCCGCGGATTCGCCCGAATAGGAAATGCAAATGAAAACATCCTCGGGGCGCACCATGCCGAGGTCGCCATGACTTGCCTCCGCGGCGTGCACGAAATAGGCCGGTGTGCCGGTGCTCGCCAGGGTTGAGGCGATCTTGCGCGCGACATGACCGGACTTGCCAATGCCGCTGACTACGACGCGCCCGCGGGACGCGAGAATCAAATTGATCGCGGCCAGGAAGTTTTCGTCGATCCTGCCAATGAGAGCGCGCACCGCGTCGGCCTCGATAGAGAGTACCCGGCGGGCCAGTTCGAGCGATTTCTCGCCGGAGGCTGGGATAGACTTGGACTTTGGCGCAGCGCTCATCATAGCCGCGCAGTGTAGCCCACCGTACAGCCTGCGGTACAGCCCGAGGACCGGATTTCCCTATGGAAGTAGGCAGAAATTCGCGTGCTGAAGGGTTGAGAATTGTCGCGCTATGCGGCGAATGTTATGGGCTCCGTGCAGGCAGGGCTTCCTGCAGCACGTCGCGTGCCTCGCGCGGTGCTGTTTGAACCATTTCGACAATCTTTTTGTCGCGGCCGCGAAAGGTCCGGATCCCGTGCTTGAGCAGTGACACTGCTTCTTCGTGCCGTCCGGACAGCGCCAGGAAAATACTCTGTCGAACCACAACATCGCGCGACGGCCAAAAACGCAGGACGCGGTTTCCGACGGCGATCTTGTCTGCAATATCGGTTGCGTCGAGCGGAAACGCAAGAAACAGCCAGAGTTCTGTGCGCGGCGCCAAAAGGCTTTCGCTGAGCCGGGCTAGCGATGCACGATCGCGCGCCACATCGTGGTCGGACGCAAGAGACCTTCCTGTGGCTACGGGACTGGCCTGGTCGAACCTGTGGTATGCCACAAGAGTCGCTCCCAGGAGAACCATACCCGCCAGTGCACTTGATGCGAACAACGCCCGCCTGGCTACTGGCAGCATCGACGGACCGGTGCCGCTGGCAACCCCCATGACCAAAGCGGTCAATGCCAGAAAATGGGCGTACAGGAGAGAGTACTCAAGC